>JBPYEE010000625.1:0-14811 GCA_051985095.1 Vicinamibacterales bacterium
CGGGGCACCTCCCGCGCGCAGTCGCTCTACGGACCGTCTCGTCTCTCGCCCTTTCGCCGCGATTCTCCAACTCACGATACGACCAGCCGGCAGCCGGTGGATGTTGACTGTCCGCCAGACCGCTGAACGACGCTCGGGCCTGCGCAACAACCATGCGGCGAAGGTCGTGACGGCTCGCCGCGGTACCTGCTCTGATTGGTGTGGTGTTCAGCGTGCAGCGTCCTGTCGGCTCAGCGGAACGTCAGCGAAGGTGGCGACTCGGGAAATAATCGAGCGTGCTGGAATCAGTCACTCATACCGCAGCGCCACCAACGGATCGAGGCTGGCGGCGCGGCGCGCTGGAATCAGGCCCGCGGTCGTCGCTACAATCCCCATCACGACCACAGCGCCCACGACACTGGCGGGGTCAGCCGGTGCCACGCCGTAGAGCGACGCTCGGACGAGCCGTGCACCGGCGATGGCCGCAGGCACGCCCGCGGCGAGTCCCAGGATCGTCGTACCCAGGACCTGGCGGAGAATCAACCACAGCACGTCGATCCGTCGGGCGCCGATCGCGACCCTGACGCCGATTTCGCTGGTGCGCCGGACCACCGAATAGGCGGTGACCCCGTGCAGGCCGACGCTAGCCAGCAATAACGCGAAGGCACCGAATGCGATCAGGAGGCGCATGAACGTTCGCTCAGTGCCAAGCGTCTCGCCGATTTGGTCCATCTGTGTCTTGAGATCGAAGATGGGGAGATTGCCATCGACATCCGCAACCGCGGGTCCAATCAGTCCGGCGAGCGCCGAGGCCGTCAGTCGCGACCGGACCGCCACGTTCATCGGACCCAGGCGACCGAGCGACGTCTGCGCGTACGGCAGGTAGACCGTCGGGGACATCGGGTCCCGGGGGCTCAGATAGCGGCTGTCTCTCACGATGCCGACCACCTCGAAATCCCCGGGGGGATCCGCCAGCATCGTGAGTCGCCGGCCGAGCGCTGACTCCGATCCAAACAGCGTCCGTGCGGCGGTCGCATTCACGACGGCAACCCGCGGCGCACGGCTGTGATCCTGGATGCCAATCGTCCGTCCAGCGACGACCGGAATTCCGAACGTGTCGAAGTACGCAGGCCCGACGCGAGCGAACTTTACGTTCTTCGGCTCCGAGCCTGGCACCGCGAACGTCCAGTTGTCCTGGAGACGGCTGAGAGGCACGATGTCCATCACCGTCGCGGACTCGACGCCCGGAATCGTCTCGAACCGCCGCAGCAGCTGGCCGTACAGGCGCTCTATGCGATCCGCGTCGTACCCGTTTAACGCGGGATCGATGTGGAACATCAGAAGTCGCTCCGCGTCGAATCCCAGGTCGACGTGGCCGAGGTTGTAGATCGTGCGGAGGAAGAGGGCGGCACCGACCAACAGCGGAACTGAGATCGCGACTTGCGCCGCGATGAGGAGTCGGCCGGCGCTCAGGCGCGGCACGCTTGCGCCATGGGCGGCCTGCTTGAGGACCGGCGCGATGTGACCAAGCGACAGTCGGATCACCGGAACGACGCTGAACAGCACAACGGCAACGGCAGAAACGACGGCGGTGGCCCCGACCAGCCGACCGTCGAGCGCGATATTCACCGCCGTCGTCATGGAGCCAGCGAGCAGAGTCGCAAGAAGCGTGCGGGCACTCCATACACCGATAAAGACGCCGAGCGCACCCCCAGTCGCCGCCAGCAGCACGCTCTCGGCGAGCATCCCGTAAACGAGGCGCCCCCGCCCGGCTCCCAGCGCAAGCCGGATCGATAGCTCGTTCCGCCGCGCAACGGCGCGTACGAGCATCAGGTTTCCGACGTTCACGCAGGTAATAACCAGGACAATCCCGACGACGGCGGCGAGAATGAGCAGTGGCTGACGGAGGCTTCGAGTCAACGATTCGATGCCGCCCGGTGCCGGAAGAAGGCGCACGTCGGCGCCACTGGCGTCGCGAAGCGCCGGCATCGAAGAGCCCGCCAGCGTGCTGCGGAATGCCGCGTTGAGCGCAGCTTCCGCCTGCGCGCGCGGCAGACCAGGCTTCACCCGCGCCATCACGTGCACCCACCATCTGTCGTCGGCTGTGAAGAGCGACCGGGGCGTGGAACGCGTGTAGACGAGGGGCTCTGCGGCCAGGGACACGATCAGATCGCTCGGCTTGAAAAACGGGCCGCCTTTCGACATCCCATAAAAGCCCGGCGCGGCCACGCCGATGATGGTGAAGGGAGAACCATTCAGATTGATCGTTTGCTGCAGGACGGATCGGTCGCCACCGAACGCGCGGTTCCAGAACGGGTATGTGAGCACGACTGCCGGCGGGGCGTTCGGTTTGTCGTCCGATTCGCCGAGTGGACGGCCGACGAGAGTCTTGACACCGAGCACCGAAAAGAAGTTCCCGGACACCAGCAGGCTGGACGCGACGACCGGCTGGCCCGAGAACGAGACGCTGACGTCGTTGGCGGCGTAGCTGTAGGCGAACACGGCTGCGCTGCCCGTCTGCTGAAATGCGCGATAGAGCGAGTAAGAGAAGTTACTGCCGTAGTTCACACCCGTCTGCTCGTCGTGGTACGCGGTGCTGTTGATCGAGAGGATGCCGCGGGTTGGCACCCCTCGATTGCGCCACCCCACTGCGACGAGCTCCTCCGGCGCCGGGACCGGCAAAGGGTCGAGCAGCACGGCGCGAATGAGAGAGTAAATCGCGACGTTCGAGCCGATACCGAGCGCGAGCGAGAAAATGGCGATACTCGCGAAGCCGGGGCTCCTGGTCAGGGTGCGTACTGCATACCGAAAATCAGACATTCACCTGCTCCGGCGGCCGTGTGCCCTTTCTCGTTGACGACGACACCGGTCGCTTCGGTTGCAAGCACAACGGGGCGTCGTGACGCACCAGGGCTTGGGAGCCCACAATGTGGCAGCGGCGGTCCTGAACCGCACGTGACCGGTTCAACGATTGACCCTCGCTCGGCATTAAAACAGGTCGGTCGGGACCTTGAGTGGGGGTGTGTGAGACCTGAAACCGGCCCCGCCGCGCAGCCAACCGTCCCGTCGACAACCGTCATCAGCGACGTGGTCAGCGGCAGCGCTTCGAACGGTCAGAAGGTCTTGCGACAGCAAGCGAGGTCGGCGGCCACTCCACCGACGATCACCGGCGACGCCTGCGACGCGGCAACTCACCATAGTGGTTGAACGCCGGGCACTCATCAGCGAGCCGGCAACAGGACGTACGATCGATTTCCTTGCACGTCGACGCCTCTGCGATTCACTCTGACTTCGATTCTGTGCGGTTTCCCGTCGCGCCGTTCCGGTGCGGCCATAAACCCGAGCAATACGAGGTGTTTTCGGCAACGATTCGGCTGAAGGCTTTTGACAAATCGTGTTGGTTCACCGTGGCGAACCCACCGGTCTGATCTGCCAGCGCACGCAAGTTGTCCTGCGCCCGCTGGAGCGCAGTTCGACGTTCACTCGTCATCGCCATCGCCGCCTGGGGTTGCCGCGGCAGACTGCCCATTTCGATCGTGTTGTCGGCTTGTGTCGCGCCCCGCGGATCGACTGCGTAGATCGTCACGTTCCCGCGCGTCGCCATCGCCGCAGCGGCCTGCGTCGCTTCGATCGACTCCAACGCGTCCGGGTATTTCTGCAAGTTCGAGTCATCGAGATCGATTCCCTGGCTGAAAAACACAACCGCCTTCCGATGCCCTGACCGTCGCGTGAGGCCGGCCACCGTTTCAGCCACCGTGCGCATCGTGAGAACCGCTGCGTGAACGGCTTGGTCGTGGTTGTCGGTGTTGCCAGAACCAAGCGACGCGTTCCCGGGAGCCGTGCATCGGTCGACATCTGCTTTCAACAGGTCGCGATTCGCCGTCATCTCCTGCGATGTCGCCATCCCGATGCACGCGATCGTAGCCAGGTCGTTCGATGCGAGATACTTTTCGATGAACCGCGACGCGGCGGCCTGAGTTTCCCGGATATGGCTTGGATCGATGTGGACGGCATCGATCAGAATCGCGTAAACACGGCCCTCGTCGACGCCGCCGGCCGCCGCCGAGGCATCCGGTTCGTTCGCCGGTCGCGACACCGCCGGAGTGTGTGGAATCTCGATGATCGCGAACGCGCTGATCGTCTGCGGCCTGCCATCATCGAACACCTGAAAGTCGCCCCGTGTCAGATCACGAACGAACTGGTGCTGCTTGTCCGTGACCCGTGCGTCGATCTCGACCGAGAGCACGTCCGCTCTGAAGGTTGGAGATTGGACGGCTGACATCGGACGCCTTGCAGCCATCGCGGCGATGCCGCAGAACCCTGTGATCACGAGAGCGCGATTCATAGGGGCTGTCCCGCGACGAGTGTACCCCAATACGCAACATGGGGACGGTCGCGGAAGCCGAAGGGAGGCGTTGCTCACGCCGGCCGTCTCGAAACTCGCGATCCATGCCTGCGGTGACCGCGGTCGTTTCATTCGCCGATGGATTGTCAATGACAAACGTCACCGTCGCAGGCCGGCAACCGGACAGTTTCGGCGGTCAGGCTTCTGGATTGCCTCGCCTCGGCTGGAACACGTGCGCTCCCACGGCAGAATTGCGAGTTTCGACCGCACCGGTCTCGGTCGCCGTGTAGAATCGAAGCGATGCCTTCACGTGTCGTCCTCGTCGGTGCGACTCTGGTCGCCGCGCTGGCGTTTGCACGAACCGGACGGCCTCAGTCGCCGGACGACGCGGCCGCGCACGCCAAACGGGTGTTCGAGCTCCTCGGCCAGGGCAAGGTCGACGAGGTCGCCAGCGACTTCAACGCATCGGTTGCGGCGGCGCTCACGCCGGCGCAATTGGGCATTGCCTGGACCGCTCTCGAGCGGCAGGCGGGCGCGTTCAAGTCCTTCACCGATCAGAAGGTCACGACACCGGCCCCGGGGATCACAGCCGTCGTTCTCGGCTGCGAGTTCGAGAACACCAAGGCTGATTTCGTCATCAGCTTCGACCGCGAAAACAAAATCGCAGGTCTGCGTATCGTGCCGAAGGCCTCGGCGCCGGCGCAACCCGCAATGCCGCCGGCATCCAGCCACTTTCACGAGGAAACGGTCACCGTTGGCGCCGACGAATGGGCCCTGCCGGGAACGCTGTCAATGCCGGATGGCGCAATGGCCGGGGCGATCGTTCTCGTGCACGGCTCCGGTCCGAACGATCGGGACGAAACGATCGGTCCCAATAAGCCGTTCCGCGACTTGGCATGGGGCCTTGCGGAACGCGGCGTCGCAGTTCTGCGCTACGAAAAGCGAACGCGACAATACCCGGCGAAGGTCGTCGCGAACAAGAACCTCACGGTACGCGACGAGACGATGGCCGACGCGATCCTGGCGGCGACGCTCCTCAGGCGCCACGATCGCATCGATCCCAAACGGGTGTTTCTGCTCGGCCACAGTTTGGGAGGCATGCTCGCCCCGCGCATCGCGGCGGAGGACCATCTGCTCGCGGGCCTGATTATCATGGCCGGCTCGACCCGCCCGATCCTGGATTCAGCGCGCGAGCAGCTCGCCTATCTCGCATCGCTGAAGCCGGGCGGCGTCAACACGGAGGAGGTGTTGGAGTCGATTGCGCATGCGGTTCCAGAATCGTATTGGAAGGATCTCGACACGTACAAGCCTGCGGACATCGCGGCGCAGCTCACCATCCCGATGCTGATCCTCCAGGGCGAGCGTGACTATCAGGTCACGCTGCAGGATCTGAACGGCTGGCGCGAGGCGCTCGACGGACACCGTAACGTCGTCATCAAGAGTTACCCCACGTTGAACCATCTCTTCCTGCCGGGTGAGGGCAAGAGCACGCCCGCTGAATACGAACGGCTCGGACACATTCCCGACTTCGTTCTTGACGACATCGCGAATTGGATCCAGACGCATTAGCGGCGAAGCTCGGCGATATCGTCTCGCGGCAAGGCGACCCGCTCCATTAACCAGTCGGCGACTCGGTCGCGGGCCTCGATTCTCACCGTCACCGCACTTCGACGCCGCGTGACCGGATGCACGCGTAGACGCGTGGCCCGACGGGCCAGGTGGCACATCCCTGCCATCCGTCGACCCTTCTGCGCCGTCTAAGTCCAAGGCATGGCCGACCTGTTCCGGGATCTTCACTACACCGTGCGCACGCTCCTGCGTAGCCGGGCCTTTGCTGCGACGGCGATCTTGATGCTGGCGCTCGGTATTGGCGGAAACGCGGCGATTTTCACGGTGGCCGATGCCGTGCTGCTTCGGCCGCTTCCCTACCGGGACGCTGATCGCCTGGTGGTGGTCCAGGAATCGAAGCCGCCGCAGTTTGCGACGTTTTCGGTGGCTCCGGCCAACTTCCTCGATTGGCGGCGCCGCAGTACCGCGTTTGATGGCCTGGCTGCAATTGGCCAAAAGTCGATGAACCTGTCAGGCCGGGGCGAACCCGAACGGCTGCAGGCGGTGAGGGTTTCTGCGGACTTGTTTCCGGTGCTTGGCGTCTCGCCAATCCTGGGCAGAACGTTTACACCCGAGGAGGATCGCGACGGCGCGGGGGACGCCGCCGTGCTGGCGTACGGACTCTGGCAACGGCGTTTTGGCGGCGATCCCGCGATCGTCGGTGAATCACTCAGGTTGGATGACGCCTCGTACACCGTCGTCGGCGTCATGCCGGCGTCATTTGCGTTTCCCTCGCCGCAAGCCGAGCTCTGGGTCCCGATGGCGTTCACGGGCAGGGAGCAGCAGCTGCACGGCGGTCACTACCTGGCTGCGATCGGCAGGCTCAAGGATGGTGTTACGGTCGAGCGGGGTGTGCAGGACCTCAAGACCGTGGCCCGCCAGCTGGAGCGCGAGCATCCCGACACCAACAAGGATTGGACGGTGATCGGCACCTCCCTCGAACGGTTCGCCGTCCGAAATGTCCGCACCGCGCTGTTGGTGCTGATCGGCGCCGTCGGTCTCGTGCTGTTCATCGCGTGCGCGAACGTCGCGAACTTGGTCCTCGTTCGCGGCCTGGCCCGACGTCGGGAAGTGGCTATCCGGGTGGCGCTCGGGTCCGGCCGCTGGCGTCTCGTGCGGCAGATGCTCGTGGAGCACCTCGTGGTGGCACTGCTCGCCGGTGCACTCGGGCTGCTGTTGGCGCGGTGGCTGGTGTCGGCCTTGCTGGTGGCGGCGCCCACGGCGCTCCCGCGGACCTCCGAGATTGTCGTGAATCAACGAGTCTTGCTGTTCGCTCTGGCGCTGTCGGCACTGACGCCGGTTCTGTTCGGCCTGGCGCCGGCGCTTCAGCTCGCACGTACCGACCTTCGAGAGATGCTCGCGGCCGGCGGGCGCCAGCAGATGCGGCCGTTGGGCCGTCGGACCCGTCGGGCCCTGGTAGTCGCGGAGCTCGCGCTGTCAATCGTGCTGCTGACGGGAGCCGGTCTGCTCCTCCGGAGCTTTGTTCACCTGATTCGCGTCGACCCCGGATTCGACGCCTCCAACGTCATGACGGCAGAGATCTCGCTGCCCGACACGCGCTACGGCAACCCCCAGCAGGTGCAACGCTTCTACTCGGAACTCCTCGGGCGGATGTCGGCGCTCCCTGGCGTCCAGGCGGCCGCGGTCACGCAGAGCCTCTTCTTTTTGACGGACTACGTAACGGACTTCATCGTCGACGGTCGACCGGCGCCGCCCCAAGGAGACCGACCTAGCGCGAACCTCTATGGCGTGTCGCCCGACTTCTTTCGTGCGCTTGGAATTCGCCTGGTCCACGGGCGCCTTTTTACGGAGCACGATCGGGCGGAGGCCGAACCCGTGGCCATCATCAACCAGACGATGGCGCTGCAGCAGTTCCCGCACGAGGACCCGATTGGCAGGCGGATCAACGCCAGCGATCCCGACGGGACATGGCGGCAAATCGTCGGCGTCGTGACCGACACGAAAGAGTACGGTTTCGGTGCGCCGACGACGGCGCAAGTCTACAAACCGTTTACGCAGTCGCCGTTCAATGGCGTGTATCTCGTCGTGAAGGCCAGCCCCGGGCTGACCGGGCTGGCCTCGGCGACGCGCAGCCAGATCGCGGCGATCGATCCCGTCCAACCACTGGGCGAACTCCGAACGCTGGATGACATCGAGGCTCGCTCGGTCCGCGTCCAGCGCTTCTCGACGACGCTGCTCGGCATCTTTGCGGGGGTTGCGCTGTTGCTCGCCGCCATCGGCCTGGCCGGCGTCGCCGCGTACTCGGTCACCCAGCGCACCTATGAAATCGGCGTGCGGAAAGCATGCGGCGCACGCGACGCCGATATAGCGCGCATGGTTTTGCAGGAAAGCCTCGGGCTGGCTGTTCCCGGTATCGGCATCGGCCTGGTCGTGGCGTTGGCCGTCGCGCGGCTGATGTCGAGCCTGCTGTTCGGGATCCGTGTTGGTGATCCGATGACGTTCATGACGGCACCCGCACTCCTCTTGGCCGTGACGGCGCTGGCCAGCATCGTCCCCGCCCTCTCGGCGAGCAGGGTCGACCCACTCGTGGCCCTGCGCAGCGAGTAGCCGACCGGTTCGCCATCCGTCGATAGGTCTACTCGGCTCGCAGGGACGCGCCGATCGGTTCGGTCCGCGCGCCAGGCCGGAAACAGAGACGCGATCCTGGACAGACGCTTCGGGTTCCGGATTTCGATCTTGTAGCCGCCGCTCGGGCCCGACAAGTACGGCGGACTCACTCCCCTACCACTTGAACCACGAGCTCGCGTCGCCGCGGTTGGGTGTCGAACTCGACGAGCACAATTTGTTGCCAGGTGCCGAGCATGGGTCGACCGTCGGCGAACGGCACTGTGAGCGATGGACCCAGGAGGGCGGCGCGGACATGGCTCGAGCCGTTGTCATCACCCCAGCGCAAATGGTGCTGGTATTCGCCGTTTCGCGGCGCCAATGTCTCGAAGAGGCGATTGAAATCAGTCAGCGCACCGGGTTCGAATTCGATCGTGGTCACGCCTGCCGTCGAACCCACGACAAAAACGGTGGCAACGCCCGCCGCGAACCCGCCATGCGCGATCGCGGCGCTGACAAGGTCCGTGATGTCGTGCGCGTCTCCCTGGCCTTGGGTACGGATCTCGTGACGGGACGTCCGAACCATTCGTCGCGTCAGGATACCGCGTTCTGCATCGAAAGCGCCGGCGCGCTCTGTCGCGGCATCGTTCGCCGCCGCCAATGGCCTGCCGGTCCTAGGCAGGCGTCGGCCCGTCGGCGCCTGGCCCTCCGCGTTCCCCTAACGACGGGTTTCGAAATCCGGTGTCGTGGTGCTCGAAGACCATGGCGACGGCGGCGAGCGGCGATCAATGCGGCCGACGAACGGTCATCGCGGGCCCTCGGCAATCAGCGGAACGAGCAGATGCGAGTCGTACTGCCCTCCGGCATAGATCCGATGCCGCCCCGCGTTGACGAGGCGATCATGCTTGAAGCCGGGATACTCCATCGGCTCTGCGCCCTGAATCGTCAGGCGGAGCGCGGACCCTCGCTCGAAACGGGTGCTTGACGAAAGGATCTCGATTTCAACCGGAACGACTTGCCCCGGTTGGACCTTCGCCGGATGCCGGTGCGTGTGAAATGGCTGCCACGGGGTTGAGCGCGCCGGATCGAGCTCACGATGCGACACGCGGAGCCATCCCTTGGCGACCATGTCGTGATCGTTCCCGTTGTATCCGGAGAACGGCACTTCCTGCCCGGAGGCATCGAACTTGCGCACCGCTACGAACAAGTCCAGGTCATCGGCATCGTCGGCGGCCACCCACAGCTTCAGCTTCATCGGGCCGGTGAGTTCGGTGTCGGCTTCGAATCGCAGGTCGAAACTGATGCTGCCTGCCGGCTTGTGCCAGGTGGCAGCGGATTCGTACGTCACCGACGCGTCGCGCGCAGGCGCGCTGGGCACGAGCGTGCGTGTATCGATGTCCAGGTATCGAATCGCGTGCTGTGTCAGAGGCAGCGGCCAGGCTGGCTCGGAGCGGACGGTCTCGACATAGTACGCCTTCCGAACCGCGAGTCGAACTCGAGGCACATCGAGCATGGCGTTTGGAACGCCACGGAGAAAATAGTCGAAAAATTGACGCTGCGCCGCCTTCGCCTCGTCGCCGTAGTACACCTCCCATTTCCGGCGACCGTGTGTGTAGAGCCACTTGTGTTCCGACCTGATGTGCGTGAACCCCTCCAGGGCGCCTCGAGTGTGCAGCCCCTGGTCGGACCAGCTGGCGCAGACCAACGCAGGAACCCTGATACTCGCCAGGTTCGGACGCTTTGCGGCCCAGTGGTCATCGTCTAGCGGGTGATCACGGATCGACCGCATCAAATCTTCGGCGAGTCCCTCCTTGTTCGCGCCGGCAACGAAGCGATGATCCCAGATTTGCGCGACGATGCCCGACTCCGGAATACCCCCTTGAAACAAGAAATCACGGTAGATATCGGTGAAACCCTCCCACGGATTGATCGCCGCCAGATGTGGAGGATTGAGGGCGGCCACCATCCACTGAGACCACGCGAGGTAGGACACACCCGAGAGCCCCACCTTGCCAGAACTCCACGGTTGTTGGGCTGCCCATTCGATCAAATCAAAGTAGTCCTCGGCGTTTTGCGCGGAAAACACCTGACCGTGCCCCTCCGATTTCCACATCCCTCGGGCATCTGCGTGCACGACAACGTAGCCGGCGGGGACCCAGAACCCCGGATCAGGACCTTCGAAAACTGTGTAATCGGAGTGGTGAATATCGCCGACGTTGATGCCGAACAGCTTGAACGCCTCATAGGTCTCCGGCTGGTGGTCTTTGCCGTACGGTGACATGGCGAGAATGGCGGGGTACTGACGGGGAGTCGATGGCCGGTAAACGTTGACCATCAGATGAATGCCGTCGCGGACCCGAACCGGCCGATCGCGCTCAACGATGACGCCGGGAATTGGTTTCAGCGAATGACCAATAAGCCGATCCTTCAACCGATGCACAACGAAGTTCCCGACTCGGAGGGCGCGTGACGCGCGTTCTGCGATGTGGCCCATGTCCAGATCCTCGTGCGGTGAGTATGCATGTCGGCGACCTGATGCTTCAATGAGTCAACCCACTGAACGGCGCCCACGATCGGCGTTGGAACCAACTCATGAGGTGGTGTTTCTACCGAATGCCATTGACTCACGCAGAGGCCATTGGATGGAACGACGGCCCTTGCGGCAATCGTGAGCCAGCTAAACGGTTCGAAACGGAACCTTCGGGACGGCACCGTAATGCCCCAACCCGAGTCTCAGCAGTGGGAATGCGCCCGCGATCCTGCACAGCGACAAAGCGTGACGATCGACTTGTCGACATCGACGGTTCGCCATGGAATCCCGCCTCTCTTCGCCTCGGCCCGCCGCTGCGATAGACAGTGTTTGCGACGCAGACGTTTCCTCGTTGTGCGTACGCGAGATCGGTTGCAGCGAGGCGCGTTCGGCGTCGCCTTCGCACTGCCCCCCGAGCAAGTCCTCGAGTATTCTCAGTAATCGCGCAACGGCTCACTCCTTGAGTCCGCCGACTGATTGGAGGCGAACGTGCTGCCGCCACCGCCTGCGACGCATTACCCCGGGTTCGGCACGCTTGGACTGCCGGAACTGCTGCTCATCTTTGCCGTCGTAATAATCCTTTACGGATTCTTCCAATTGCGGCGATAGCCGGCAGCCCCGCCAGCCGGGGCTGGTTTCTTGCTATGCTGGCCGGTGCGACCGCGGAATGTGCGGCCGACCGCGAGGTGAAGGCTATGCGATTTGTGATCTGCGCCGCTCTCGTCTTGATCGGTTTGCCCGCGGCGGGCCAGCCAGCCGAGACCGTGTACTCGCCGGGGAATGGAGTCTCGCTGCCCGTCGTGCAAAGGGAGGTCCGACCCGATTACACAACCGAAGCGAAGCAACAACAGATCGAGGGCACCGTCTTGCTCACCGCGGTAGTGCTCGCCGGAGGAACGGTGGGTGAGGTGACGGTCACACGCTCGCTCGACGCGACGTATGGTCTGGACGGGCAAGCCGTCACGGCAATGAAGCAGTGGTTGTTCACGCCAGGCAAGAAAGACGGCAAGCCTGTGGCTGTGCGCATCAGCGTTGAAATGACCTTCACGCTGAAGCCCTGAATGACTGCCGCGTGACGTTGGACCTCGGCCGCCAACGCGAGCCCCGATGGACATCCTGGACTGTCAGCGCTCGCCGATCGGGGCCGCCCGGCGCTGGCCACCCTGCGAGCCCGAGCTCACGGCGCGGGAGCAAGAACCGCTAAAACAAGCAACCGTTCGCTTCCGGTGTTCCGCACACCGTGCGGCACGCCTTCTGGCGCAACAAGCAAATCCCCCGCCTGCATCGGCAACTCCCGATCATTCACCAGAAACACACCAGCGCCACTCAAGACGAAGTACATCTTGTCCATGCCAGCGTGCGCGTGGAGCGCGTGGGACTGACCGGGTTCGAAGGTGTTCAGACCGACGAGCAACCGCGGCGACTCGTAGATCGTGCTCTTGCCCATTTTGTCGGTCCGCCACATCGCGTGGTCGGCGGCCCTGATGACGGCTGGATGGTTCATGGTGGCGGCATTGTACCGCCGCGGCCATCTATGCGGTCCGACGGCCCGTCACATCGGGACCACCAGGCCATCTCCGCCACGAAAAAAGAGTAGCGGTCCCGGCTGATCGGATCGTGACCCTTCGCGTATGAACCAAATCGTAGCGAGTCGTCGACGAGTTCATAGGCGCAGTCGAGCGTCGGGCCGTCGAGGACGGCTGTAGGAAGCGGGTCCCTACCGCGGCGCTCTGGCTACCGTTGACACGGTGGAGATGCCGATAAATTCGATGCCTTGATTTTTCCGAATACCAGCAGATCGAATGCGCCGGACGAGGAATGATCCAAACACCGAATAGCTTTTCACTACAAAGTATCCTGTCGTATAATGCTCTCACGTCGGAGGGCTCATGAAAGCGCCGGAGATCAATCGGATTACGACGATCGGGTTGAGCGCCCTGTCTGCAATCGCCCTGCTGGATGTGCTGCTGCTCGGCTACACGCGACCGCCGCTCGCAGACGAAGGCGTTGGCGCGCACATCTTTCAGCTCGCAGTCCTGTCGCTCGTCCCCACAGCGGCCCTGTGGCTGGCGACCGCTGAATGGACTGAACCCCTGCGGCTCGTGCGCCGTTTGATATTTCCTGTGGTGCTGGTCGTGCTGGCGTTTGCGGCCCTCTACTATTTGGAACACTCCTTTTACCCGGCGCACTACCCAGCGGTCTCCCGATAGCACAAGATGCCGCGCCCGATAGCTGAATGCAAGAGAGGCGTCAGGCAGGCGTCCTATTGGCGCTCACCCTGGACGCTGCTGGGCGCGTCGGCGCTCCTTGGTTGGGCGATCCTGGGCGTCGGTTTTCGCTTCTCGTACGACGACGTCATTCCGGAGGTCGTCATGCTCGTCCTCAGCGGTTTTGCGCTCGGTATGCTGAATCGCGCCGCGCGCGCCGGCATCGCGCTTCTCGGATTGGTTATGGGCATTGTTTTGTCGGAAATACTGTTTCCGGTGCCTGCACCGGCCGCGCATATCGCGCGATATGGCCCTCCGCCTCTTCCGTCCGTACGGGATTGGCTCCTCGTCTCGGGATTCCCGGCAGTTGGCACTGTGATGGGAATGCTCGGTCGCAAGCTCGCGTAGCGATTCTAGCGATGGACGGGACGCTGACGACGGCGCTCATCATTGCGGTGCCTGTGGGCGTACTGCTCGTCGGTTCGCTGATCGGCGTCATCACTACGCGGTCGCTGCCGGCGATACTGTCGCTTCTCGGGGCCGTCTGCCTGACGGGGATGGTGCTGACCCATGTTGCCGAGGCGAGACACTGGCTGCCGCAGCTGCAATGGGGTCTGCCTGATAGCATTGGTCACTATGTGGATCTGACGAGCACCGTGCTCGGCCTGATCCTGCTCGTCGGTGCCGTTGTGGCAAAGAGCATCCGCCGAGCACGCCACACGTAAGTCCTTCAAGGGCTTCCCTCCTGAAGACGATCCGGCTTTCAGTTCGGTCGACACTGCCAACCCTGGTCGCCGTTCACATCTGCCGCACGCTCAAAGACGGCCTGTCGCTACCCTCTGACAGGCCTGGCCTCGCGAACCGACGCGGCGAAGCCACGCGTCCGCGCCACCTGCGGTCAGCGTTCATCAAAGTGTGACTCGTCGCTCATCACAGTGCGAAGCGGAATGAATCGCCGCCGATAACCCTGGGCGTCGCCGTAGTCGATGAAGTGTCGGTAGTGCGTGTGCGGCGCGCGAACCCGCTTCGCGTGTCGAATCGGACACCAATATTGTTCCGTTCGTCCGGCGATTTCTCGCACGTAGGCAAACACGCCATTCGCGTACCCGCAGTACACGCAGTTCAGCTTCTCGATTGCATTCAAGTACGCCAGATGTTGGCGGTCGATCACGATATACGTCGTGCGTCGTACTCGCGCGATCCCGTACGCGCGAAAGCAGACCGCTTGATAGAGGCTGATCCAGAGGTCGAGCACCGCGATTGGAATGATCATCGAATAGATGAGGGGTGCCGTCAGGAGGTTGAGGAGGCTGCTTTCGCGCAAGAACCGGAGAACGCTCTGCTTGAGCCGCCGATGGACCAGACGAACCTCATTCTCAAATCGAACGCGGCCGGCTTCGATCCGGTATCGCCAGTTTGCGCGCGCCCGATTCAGTTCTGTCTCGAGCTCGTGTTCGAGATTAGCGATGTCGTCGAGCAATTCGTCGATGCGTGAGGACATTCGAGAGACTCCCGGGATGAATGAAACTGGTGAAGATCGGCCGCGCAAATGTTTTCCCTGCGGACGAGCGAAATCG
>JBPYEE010000626.1:0-13695 GCA_051985095.1 Vicinamibacterales bacterium
GTTCGCGCGCCCTCTCGACTCTCCTCCCGCTGTTTGCGTTCGCCGCGACTATGATCAGATCCTGAAGCCCCTTGACCACACGTTTCATGCTGATCCGCCACGGGAACACCGATGCCGTGGCCCGTTACCATTCGGGGCGAGCCCCTGGTTTGCATTTGAATCCCGAGGGGCGCGCCCAGCTGGAGCGTCTGACCGCGGCGCTGCACGCCGTTCCGCTGGCCGCAGTGGTTTCAAGTCCGCTCGAACGCACCCGCGAGACCGCCGAACCGCTCGCGCGTGACCACGGCCTCGAGGTCGAGGCCGATCCGGCGTTCATTGAGGTCGAAACCGGCGCATGGACCGGCGTCACGTTTGCGGCGTTGGACTCCAGCGAGGAGTGGCGCCGATACAACGTCGCGCGCGCCTTGACGCGGCCGCCAGGTGGCGAACTGTTGATCGACGTGCAGCGGCGCGCGGTCGACGCGCTCCTTGGCTGGCGGTCTCGGTATCCGTCGGGAACCGTCGCGATCGTCACGCACGCCGACGTGATTCGGGCGATCCTCCAGTATGTCCTCGGGGTGCCGATCGATTACGTGCAACGGATCGAAATCTCGCCGGCCCTCATCAGCATTGTCGAAGTGGGCGAGGCGTCGACACGAGTGCTGCAGGTGAATGGCGAGAGCGCACGGCTGATCGTCTGAGGCGGCGCGTTCTGGGCGTCGCCGCGCGGACCGGCTGACCGAGTGCGCACCGACGCCGACGGGTCGTTAGTCGCCAAGCGCAACGAATACGGCGATTGGCGCGACGAGGAGGCAGATGCCGACGGCAACGACCAGCACGACGGCATGCTGCAGGATCATTTCGGGCGCTGCCCGCCAGGCGGCCACACTCGCGCCAACAGCGAGCGCGATCACGCAAGCCGTCGCGAACGTCTGCGCAACGGCGATGGGACGCTCCGCCGTCCGAGCCGCTTCGGCCCGGGCGCGGATTGTCGAGCGCCACCAGACCAGTCCCGCGGGCGGCACCGGGGCGTCGGCCATCAGTGTCGCGAAGTCGTCCTGGAGGACCGCCGGGAGTTCCGCGCAATCCGGCTGTTCGAGTTCGTCGCTCACTGGCCAGCCTCGTCGAGCAGCGCCGCCAGGCGCCTGCGTGCCCGAAACAACAACAGTTTGATGCTCGTCGTCTGCAGACCGAGCGCCTCCGCAATCTCTTTGTGCGACGAGCCATTCACATACGCGAGCCACACGAGCGCGCGGTCGCGGGGCCGCAGTCGCGCCATCGCTCGTCCGACATCCACGCGCCGGGCAGCCTCGCCGGCCAGGTCCGTGGCCGGTCGGGTTCCGGGCGTCACGGTCGGCTCCGAGTTGCCGCTCTCGCGAGAAGCCGCGCCAAAGGTCTGTTCCATCCGTGGGCGGCGTTTCGTGTCCAGTACAAGGTTGGTCGCAATGCGGAACAGATAGTTGCGTCGATGCCCTTCGTCGTCGAGCTCCTTGCCCGACTTCAGAAACCGGTAGTAGGTCTCCTGCAGGAGGTCGTCAGCCAGCCGGCGATCCCCGCTCATTCGAGCCAGGTACGCCCACAGCGGCCGGGCCGTCCGTTGGTAGAACAAACCGAACGCCTCTTCGGTCATCGGAAAGGCTTCGGCGTCGTCGATTCCCGCAATCCCGGAGACATATCGATCGAAGGTCGTTTCAGCCATGGGTCGGCTCAGCCGCGATTAGTCCAAGGCGTCGAGACAAGACGAACGATGCCGCGGCGGAGACGACGAATCCAATGCCGACCGCCACGGCGAGCAGAGCGACGACATAGAGCGGCTGGGCCGCTTCTTCAATCAGGCGTCCGTTGGCCAGCCACAATCCGCCGCCGGCCATGGCCATCACAATCCCCGTCTGCAACGACCACAGAATGCGCGCGACCGGTGCGCTGCCCATCCGGACGTCGGGGGCGGCGATCGCCGGCGCCAGGGTCAGGAGCCGTTGACCCGTCGCCGACTGGAGATAGGTGATCAGATCCTCGTTGGAGGTCAGCCGATCGACGACGTGCGCGTGTGCCTCGGTCTGAACCTTGACGGCGGTCAACCACCTGCGATGGTCCATCAGCGCGCGGGCCAGATAGACGATGCCGGCGACCGCAGCGGTGAAGCCGAGAAAGAACGTCACGAAGAAGACGGCGCTACTCATTTCGCGAATCGATTGTGCCCGTGGCGATTCGCTGTCGAAGATCGCGGTCCGGGCCGGCCGGCCTGTGCCGAGGAAGAAGGCGGGGTTCCGGGCGATTTCGGGATGCTGCTTGAGGTAGCTTGCCACCGCCGGGTACGGCGCCAGGTAGTCGTCGTTGCCGAGCAGCGAGGGGTCGAGCTGCAGCACCTGGGTCAGCGCCGGTGGATACTGCTGCAACACGTCATGAAGCGCTGCCCGTGTTTCGCGTGCATTTCGGTCCGCCGCGGCGGGTTGACCCGCCTCGGTCCTGACGCCCACCATGCTCAAGACCATGGCCGTAAGGAGAATCTTTTTCACACGTTGTATATACGCGGCGGCTGGCCGTCGGGTTAACAAACGCGTTACGCTAGCCGCCAGATGAGTACGAGGAAGTCGCCAGGCGACATCACCGAGCTGCTGGCACGCTGGCGGCGGGGGTCCGCCGACGCGGAAGAGCAGCTGATGTCGGTCGTCCAAACTGAGCTGCGGAAGCTGGCAGCCAGTTATCTGCGCCGCGAACGCGGTGGCCATACGCTCCAGCCGACGGCCGTCGTGAACGAAGCCTACATCCGTCTCATGCCCCAGCGTCGTGTCAATTGGGCGAACCGGGCGCATTTCTTCGGCATTGCCGCGCGGATGATGCGACGAATCCTGGTCGACCACGCCCGTCGCAAACGGGCAGCCAAACGGGAGGGATTTACCGGCGACCCGGTGACCCTCTCGCATGTCGCCGACCCGGCCGGCGGCCAGAACGTCGATGTGCTGGCACTGAACGAAGCGCTTGCCGAGCTCGCCGAATTGGACGAACGGCAGGCCCACATCGTCGAACTGCGGTTTTTCGGCGGCCTGAAGATCGATGAGGTCGCCGAGGCCGTCGGCGTCTCGCCCGCAACCGTCAAGCGCGAGCTGACCACAGCCACGGTGTGGCTGCGCCACAAGATGCGAGGTCAATGAGATGGACGCGGCCGGCTGGCACCGGGCGAAGCCGATCATCGAAGAGGCGCTCCAGCGGCCTGGCTCGGAACGTCGAGCCTTTGTCGCTGCCGCGTGTGCCGACGTCGGGTTGCGAAGCGAGATCGAAGCGCTGCTGCAGTCGTACGAGCAGGACGGCTCCGGGTTGACCGAATCCGATTCGTGGTTCGGCGTGATGGATGAATCGCCGACCGAGCCGGCGCGAGACAGGGCCGAGTCGGAACCTGAGTTCGAGTTTGCGCCGGGGCTCGAAATGGGTGGCCGCTACGTCCTGGTCGAGCGGCTTGGCCGGGGCGGCGGCGGCGAGGTGCATCGCGCGTCCGATGTGCGATTGCAGCGAGACGTCGCAATCAAGATTCTGCCGGCGCGCGGCCACGAGGAGGGTGCGCAGCGCATCCGCGAAGCCCGCGCCGCCGCTCAGCTCAATCATCGCGGCATCGCGACCATCTTCGATGTGTTCGACACGGACGGTCGGATCGCCATCGTGATGGAACTGGTGCCGGGCCCCACGCTGGCCGATCGCATTCGGGGCGGACCGCTGCCGGTCCATGAAGCGATCCAGATTGGAGTCCAAATTGCAGACGCCGTCGAGCATGCGCACGCATGCGGGATCCTGCACTGTGACCTCAAGCCTGCCAACGTGAAGTTCGCCGCCGACGGCGCGGCCAAGGTGCTCTATTTCGGCCTGGCCCGCCGCACCGAACACAGCGCCGCGGCGCTTCGAGGCGTGACGGGCCTGACCGGCGAGTCGCTGGAAGGCCTCGCCCTCGGAACGCCCGGGTACATGTCTCCGGAGCAACTGCTCGGGCTGCCGGTTGATCTGCGATCCGACGTGTACTGCCTCGGGGTCGTCGTCTACGAAATGATGACGGGACAGCGATTGTTCGAAGCCAGCGACGCGATGTCGGCGGCCGTGGCGGTCCTGACCGCTCCACCCGCAGACCTCCCCCGTGACGTGCCGCGCCGCCTGCGGCAGGTCATCCAGCGTGCCCTTCACCGAGCGCCCGACTCACGATTCCCATCGGCTGCCGAGTTTCGCGACGCGCTCCGCGCCGCCGGCGCGTCTTCATGGCGCGCGCGACTGGCCGCGGCGTTCAGGAGTTGACGATGCTCATCTCTCCGCCGGCGCGGACCTGTGCCGCTCCGTGACCGAGTTTCGTCGCGAACTCGGCCTCGGTGATGCCGCGGTCGTCGTGGCCGGCGGGATCGTCGGCGTCGGCATCTTCGCGAACCCCTCGAATGTCGCGCGCGTTGTCCACGATCCGGTCCTCATCCTGCTCGTCTGGGCGATCGGTGGCGCGGTGGCCCTCATCGGAGCGTTGGTCTGGGCGGAGCTGGCGTCGCGTTTTCCCGAAGTCGGCGGCCAGTATGTGTACCTGCAGCGCGCGTATCCGCCGGTCGTCGGCTACCTCTACGGGGTCGCCCTGCTGTTCATCATTAACGGCGGCTCGCTGGCCGCCGTGTCGATCTTGTTTGCCAGCTACGTCGATGGCGCCCTGCTGCCGATTGGCGCCGCCGGTATCCGGGTTGCGGCTGCCGCGGCGCTCGTCGTGCTGACGGCTGTCAACGCCGCCGGCGTTCGCGCGGGCAAGTGGACCAACAACGTGCTGATGGCCGTCAAGGTAGCGGGCATGCTGGCGCTCGTGGCCCTGGCGTTCAGTCGCGGCGCTCCCGCCGCGAGCCGATTCGATGTGTCGCCGTCGACGGTGTTCCAAGGGTCATCACTGGGTATGGTGCTGACGGCGCTCGTGCCGATTCTCTTCGCCTACGGGGGCTGGCAAAGCTGCGCCAATATCGCCGCCGAGATCAAGGAGCCGGCGCGCACGCTCCCGCGCGCGAACGTCATTGGCGTGGTGGCGGTCGTGATCCTGTATCTGGCGCTGAACGTGGCGTATCTCTGGGTACTGACGCCGCAGCAGGTCGCTTCGTCGCACGCGCTGGCGGCCGACATGGCCGCGGCGGCTGCCGGCAGCAGCGGCGCGCGGTTCGTCGCGCTGCTCATCATCGTCTCGAGCCTCGGGTTTCTGGCCGTCGTCATCCTGACGGGACCGCGGCTGTACTACGCGATGTCGCGCGACGGGCTCTTCTTCCGCCGGGCCGGCCAGCTGCATCCGCACTCTCGCACGCCGGTCTTCGCCCTGTGGTTTCAGGCGGCGGTCTCGCTCGTCTTGCTGACCACGAACACATACGATCAGCTCTTGTCGTACGTGGTGTTCGCCGACTGGCTCTTTTTCGGACTGACGGCGGGCGCGCTCGTCATCCTGCGCCGGCGAGAAGGGCGCTCAGGCCCGCTGTCGGCGTTCGCGTTCATGGCGGTCGCGGCCGGCGTCGTCCTGAACAGTTTCGCCGCGTATCCGACGCAGTCGTTCATCGGCTCGGCAATTCTCGCCGCGGCGGCGGTCACCTTTCTGGCGATCCGCCGCACGCGTGCGATGGGACACGCGGCGATATGAGGTTCGAGGAACTGCGCTACATCTCGTGGGCCAAAGCCATGCCGCGCGCCGACATCAATCTGGCGCGCAGCGGCCTCGATCGGTGTCCGGCGTCGTTGCTCGGCCTGCGGGCCGCACAGCTCGTGACGGCGCTGCCGATCCGGCATGGGCACCAACCGTTGATCGACGCCATCAGCGATCGGTACGGCGTTGCGGCCGACCGGGTTTTCCCGCTGTCGGGCGGGACGAGTCTGGCCAACTATGTCGCCTGCGCTGCCGTCCTGGACGGCTGCGGCCGGGGCACCGAAGTGATCGTCGAACGGCCGGCGTACGAGCCGCTGTGGCGGATCCCGCATGCGTTTGATCACCGCGTCCGGAGGCTGGAGCGGCGGTTTCAGGACGGGTTCGCGATCGATCTCGACCGGCTTGCCTCGCTGGTGACCGCGAGGACGCGGCTGCTCATTGTCAGCAACCTCCATAATCCATCGGGAGCGCGCATCCCGATGGCCACGTTGCGCCAGATGGCCTCGCTGTTGGCCCGCGTCGGCGGGTACCTGGTCGTCGACGAGGTCTACCTCGAATGTCTGTTCCGGAACCGTCCCGAGTCATGCGTTCATGCCGGTCCCAACGTGATCGCGACCAATAGCTTGACGAAAGCCTACGGCCTGGATGGGCTGCGTGCGGGGTGGATCCTCGGCCCAGCCGCGATCGTTCGCCGCGCGGCGCGCATCAACGACTACATGACGAACAACGGCGTCGCGCCGGGCGAACAGATGGCGCTGGCGGCATTTCGACACCACCGCCTCGTTGATCGGCGCGCCCATCGCATTCTTGACGCGAACCTCGAGCAGGTGCGGCGCTTCCTCAACCGCGAGTCGCGGCTCCGCGCCACGATCCCCGAAGGCGGCAATGTCCTGTTCCCGCGGCTGCCGTCATCGATCGACGGCGATCGGCTGTCGTCGCACCTGTTTCGTCGGTATTCGACGCTGGTCGTCCCGGGAGCGTTCTTCGAGGCGCCGCAGCACGTCCGGGTCAGCTTTGGGGGCGACACCCGGGCGCTCGAACGCGGCCTGATCAATATTTCGCGCGCGCTTGACGATCTGGAAACATCCCGGCGACGATTGCCGTCCCAACGAGCAGAGGAGTCTTCATGAGCGAACGTACGTTCACCGAGTCGTTCAAGGTGGCCGCGGATCAACTGGTCGACGCGGTCAAGAAAGTGCTGCACGAGGGCAACGTCCGCCGCGTGATCATCAAGCAGGAGGGGCGGACGATCGTGGAATTCCCACTGACCGTCGGCGTCATTGGCGCGGTTCTCGCGCCGGTGCTCGCCGCGGTCGGCGCGATTGCCGCGGTCATTACGGACTGCACAATGGAGGTCGAACGCGTGGTGACGGAGGACCGCACGCCGAAGCAGGGCGCCGCCTAGCGATGACCGGTCAGTCATCGAGGCGCTGATCGCTCGACGTGAGCACGACGTTCCTGCTTGACGTCGACAACACGCTGCTCGACAACGACGCGGTCGTCGAGGACTTGCGTCGGCACCTGGTTGCGGCCTTCGGCGAGGAGTGTCAGCGGCGCTACTGGGCCATCTTCGAAGAGCTGCGCGGCGAGCTGGGGTACGCCGATTACCTGGGCGCGCTGCAGCGCTTCCGCATCGAGCATCCGCGCGATCCCCACATGATCCAGCTGTCGCTTTATCTCTATCACTATCCGTTCGCCGAGCGCCTCTATCCGGGGGCGCTGGCCGTTATCGATCGTCTCGCTTCCCTGGGCCGCGTCGCGATTCTCTCGGATGGCGACGTGGTGTTTCAGCCGCGAAAGGTCGAGCGATCGGGGCTGTGGGCCGCCGTAGCGGGCGAAGTGCTGATCTATATCCACAAGGAGCAGATGCTGGACGACGTGGCACAGCGGTATCCGGCTGATCACTACGTCGTTGTCGACGACAAGGTCAAGATTCTCGACGCCGTCAAGCGGATCTGGCGGGACCGTGTCACGACCGTGTTCGTGCGGCAGGGCCACTACGCCCGAGATCCCTCGCTGCTGGCAGCCTACGACACGCCCGACGTCACGATCGAGCACATCGGCGATCTACAATCCCTGAATGTCGACGATCACTTCAGGCGTTGAGCTCCGCGACCCCCGGCTCTTCAGACAGGCGTGTTATGTCGACGGCGCCTGGATCGAATCGACGTCGCGCCAGACCATCGACGTCGACAATCCGGCGACCGGCGATGTGATCGGGACCGTGCCCCGGCTCGCCCGGGGCGAGACGCGCGAGGCGATCGAGGCGGCCGCCCGCGCGTTTCCGGCGTGGCGCCGGAAGACGGCAAAGGAGCGCGCCGCCGTGATGCGCCGCTGGTTCGATCTCATGCTGGCGAACCAGGACGACCTCGCGACGCTGATGACGGTCGAACAGGGCAAACCGCTCAGCGAGTCCAGGGGCGAGGTCGGCTATGCCGCGGCGTTCCTCGAGTGGTTTGGCGAGGAGGCCAAGCGAGTCTACGGCGACACCATCCCGCCGCACCAGGCCGACAAGCGAATTGTTGTCCTGAAAGAACCGATTGGCGTCGTCGCGTGCATCACCCCGTGGAACTTTCCGCTGGCCATGATTACCCGCAAGGCTGGACCGGCGATCGCCGCCGGGTGTGCCGTCGTGCTCAAGCCGGCCTCGCAGACGCCTTTTTCAGCGCTGGCGCTGGCGGAGCTGGCCGAACGGGCCGGTATGCCCCGGGGCGTCTTCAACGTGGTGACCGGCGCGGCGAAGGAGATCGGCGCCGAGCTGACCGAGAACCCGATCGTGCGCAAGCTGTCGTTCACCGGATCGACCGAGACGGGAAAGGTGCTGATGGCCCAGTGCGCGGCGACCGTCAAGAAGCTGTCGCTCGAACTCGGCGGCAACGCGCCATTTATCGTGTTCGATGACGCCGATCTCGATGCGGCGGTCCAGGGTGCCATGCTGTCGAAGTACCGGAACAGCGGTCAAACGTGCGTCTGCGCGAACCGGCTGCTCGTGCAGGATTCGGTGTATGACGCCTTTGCGCAGCGTCTCGCTGCCGCCGTGTCGCAACTCACGCCCGCTCCCGGTCTGGAACCGGGGGCGACGCAGGGCCCGCTGATTGACGATCGTGCGGTGGAGAAGGTCGAGAGCCACATCGAGGACGCGACGGCGAAGGGCGCGCACCTGCTCGTCGGCGGGAAACGGCACGCGCGCGGCGGCCGGTTCTTCGAGCCGACCGTGCTGACCGAGGTGACGCCGGAGATGGTCATCGCGCGCGAGGAGACCTTCGGGCCGGTCGCGCCGCTGTTCCGATTCCACCGCGATGAGGACGCCGTGGCGCTGGCGAACGCGACCGAGTTCGGCCTCGCGGCGTACTTCTACGGCCGGGACATCGCACGCATCTGGCGTGTCGCCGAGGCGCTGGAGTACGGCATCGTCGGGATCAATACCGGCCTCATCTCGACCGAGGTGGCGCCATTTGGCGGCGTCAAGGAGTCGGGTCTCGGGCGGGAAGGGTCGAAGTACGGGATCGAGGAGTTCCTCGAAATCAAGTATCTCTGCATCGGCATCGGCTAGGATCGCTGGCCATGCGTCTGCTGGTTGTGTTCGCGGTGCTGCTCGCAGCCCAGGCCCCGGATGCCCCGAGAAAAGGGGGAAATCCTGAAGCGGCGAACCTCAAGAATCCAGTCGCCGCCTCGCCCGAATCGCTCGCCGCCGGCCGCCGCGTCTACCAACGGCTGTGCATCCGCTGTCACGGCCCCGACGGGAAAGGCGACGGCGACGCCGCGGTCGGTGCGCAGCCCTCCGACCTGACGGCGCAGCTGCAGTTCGGCTCGAGTGACGGCGAGATGTTCTCCGTGATCCGGCATGGGACCTCGAAGGATATGGAAAGCTACGCGGAGCGCATCAGCGAGACCGATACGTGGAACGTGATCAACTACATCCGCAGCTTGCGGGCCCGCTGAACGCCCGGCCGGCCGCCGATCAGCCCGCGCAACGCGAGCGTGGCGATCGCGTCAGCCACCTCCTGTTGCGATAAGCGTCCATTCTGGCGGTACCAGCGTGGCAGCCAGAGGATCATCCCGATCAGGCTGAAGGTCGCGACGGTCGGGTCGATGTCTTTCAGGCGGCCCGATGATTCGAGTTCGCGCAGCGTATCGCGCACGAGATCGACGTACACGCGCTGGCGCTGCTCAATGCGCTTGCGGGTGCCGGGCGGCAGCGCACGGATCTCGTCGCCGAGGTGCGCGATCGCGCCCTGGCCCCGCGTGGCGATGCGGGCATGCCGGATGATCAGCTGTTTGAGGCGCTCGGCCGGGTCGCGGATTGCGCGAACCGGGATCACCACTTCGTCGCGGACTTTGTCGAGCCCGAACATCATGATTTCGAAGAGCAGCGCCTCCTTGCTCTCGAAATGGTGGTAGAGCCCCGCCTTGGTCAGTCCGAGGGCGCGCGCCACGTCGCTGACCGACGTCGCGTCGAAGCCCCGGTCCCGAAACAGCTGCGCCGCCGTGCGGCACATCGCGGCCCGGCGCGGATTCGATCGGCGGCCGGCGTGAGTCGCCATGTGGCGCCGCGTATTATGCTCTGTCGACCGACCGGCCGGTAGGTCGCCCCAGGTTACATTCCCGAACCCTGAATACGAAAGTTTGGAGCACCCCCGGTTGAGGTGTCGAAAAAAGGCCGGAAACCTGCTCTGCTGGCGGCACGGCTACTGCACAATAGTTCGAATCTTTTCGGACAACCGAAGTCATCACGACCGAAATTCATGAGGAGATACCGCATGCGAAGGTTCGCAGGATTTCTCGTCGGGGCTTGCCTCGCCCTCTGGCCGGCGCTCGCGTTGGCGCAGACCAGCGGCATCGCGGGCACGGTCCGCGACACGTCGGGCGCGGTCCTGCCCGGCGTTACCGTCGAAGTCTCGAGTCCGGCACTCATCGAGAAGACCCGCACGGCGGTCACCGATGGGACCGGACAGTACAAGATCACCGAGCTCCGTCCCGGCACCTACAGCGTGAACTTCACCCTTCCAGGCTTCAGCACGGTGAAGCGGGATGGCGTGGAGCTGACGTCGGACTTCACGGCGACGATTAACGCAGATATGAAAGTCGGCGCGGTCGAAGAGACGATCACGGTCTCCGCCGAATCGCCGGTGGTCGACGTGCAGAACATCACCACGCGCACCGTGATGACGCGCGACGTGCTCGATGCGCTCCCGACAGGCCGCAACATCCAGGCGGTCGGCATCATGATTCCAGGCACCGCGATCGCCGTCGGCGGCGGCGGCGCGCTGAATCGGGATGTCGGCGGATCGGGCGGCATGCAGCAGTCGCCGCTCATCTACAAAGGATCGACCGACACCATCCAGACGATCGAGGGCATGCGCCTGAACAACCTGTGCGCGCAGGGGGCCTACAGCGGCGTCTACTGGGATCAGGGCAGCTTTGAAGAGTTCAGCTATGTGACCGGCGCCGATTCGCCGGAAGTCGGTCAAGGCGGCGTGCGCGTCAATATGGTGCCGAAAGACGGCGGCAATGAGTTCCACGGCACGGTGATGGGCAATGGCACCCACGGCCCCTGGCAGGCGAACAACTACAACGCGGCGGACCTGTCCGGCGACAAAACGTTCAACCCGAACAACGTCCTGGCCAATACGAGTGTCATCCAGCAAGTGTGGGATTTCAATCCGGGCGTCGGCGGCCCGATTGTGCATGACAAGGTGTGGTTCTACGGCACCTTCCGCTACTGGGGTTCGAATCTCACCAAGCCCGGCAGCTTTCCCAACCTCCTGAATTCGCCCTTCAAGTATCAGCCGGATCTCGCGCACCCCGGCGTCGATGACGGCCACATCTTCAGCGGCGCCGGACGCGTCGCCTGGCAGATCGGCGACAAAGACAAGATCACGGTCTATCAGGACAACCAGAAAAAATACCGCCCCCACTGGGGTATTGCGGCCAACATTCCGCCCGAGGCGTCGGGCAACGAGGTGACGCCGACCAACTTCGTCACCGTCGAGAAGTGGACGCGCACGCAGACCAACAAGCTGCTCTTTGATGGCGGGTTTGCGATGTACGACCAGGAGTACACCGAGTTGTACCAACCGTCGGTCACCGGTCAGACGCAGGCGATCTTCGATCCGGCGGCCATCGCCGCCTCCCACGTGTACACGATTCTCGACAACTCGACGAACCAGTACGCGAATGCGTGGAACGCGCCGGCCGACCACTTCTCGAAGCTGCTGACCGAGTCGTTCTCGGCGTCCTACGTGACCGGCGCCCACTCGTTCCGGTTTGGCGGCACCGTCACCGAAGGCCGCTGGCGGTTGATCAACCAGTACACCGGCAACGTGGAGCCGATCACCTACAACGCCGGTGTGCCCGTGTCAGTGACGCTGCGCCTGCCGACCGATCGGCGCAACGGCATCAAGGCCGATACCGGCCTCTTCGCGCAGGATCGCTGGACGATCGGCCGCGCCACCATCAACGCCGGTCTCCGGTTCGACTGGTTCATCGGCGACACGCTGCCAGAAACGCTGCCGGCCAACCCGCTCAACGGCAACCAGGCGATTACCTTCAACACCTGCGCGAACGGCCTCAACAACCTGGCGGCCGGCTGCGTCGGCACCGTCGAGAACTGGAAGGATCTCAACCCGCGCGTGGGCATCTCGTACGACCTGTTCGGGGACGGCAAAACGGCCCTGAAGACGAGCCTCGCGCGCTACGTCAACGGCCAGATGATTGCGACCGCCGACGCGGCGAACCCCGAGACCACAATCGGCGTGACCGATACCCGCGCCTGGAAGGATCTCGACGGTAACGGGCTGCCGTTTGACGCCAACGGGAACCTGCAGCTCAACGAGCTGATCCCCTCGCTGTCGACGCCCACCTTCGGCAAGAACATTCCGACGACGACGACGACCGATCCAGCCACCCTCTTCGGCTGGGGCGTGCGCGGCTACAACTGGGAATACAACGCGAGCGCGCAGCACGAGATCGCGCCGCGCTGGTCGATCAACGGCGACTATTACATCCGCTGGTTTGGCAACCAGACGTTCACCCACGACACGCGCTTCACGGCCGCGAGCTACGACAACTTCTGCATCACGACGCCCGCCGACCCGAACCTGCCCAACGGCGGCAACTATCAGGTGTGCGGCCTCGAGGACCTGAAGCCGGCCCTGGCGGCGCAGAATCTGCCCGCCGCGAACCAGATCACGTTTGCGTCGAACTACGGCGGGATGACGAACCGGTTCTACGGCTTCGACATCACGACGACCAAACGGTTCGCCAACAGCGCGTTTGTGCAGCTCGGCGTCAACGCGCAGCGAAGTATCCTCGATTACTGCGGCATCGCCGCGCAGCTCGGCCCGGTGGCGGGTACGGGGTTCTCCGGCATCAGTCCGGTCTCGGCCGCCGCCTCCACGGTGTACTCGCCGATCACGTCGTCGACGGGCACCGAGGTGTACCCGGACGGCTCCAAGGCCTGCCACGAGGTCTTCCCGTTCCGGCCGGACGTCAAGCTGCTGGGGTCCTATACGCTGCCGCTCGATGTCATCGTCAGCGCCACGTATCAGCACAGCCAGGGTGCGAACATCCTCGCGAACTGGTCGGTCAACAACGCCGTCGTCCAGCCCGGCCTCGGCCGCGTGTTGTCGTCGGGCGTGACCAGCAAAGTCGTCAACCTGATCGAACCGGGCCAGGTGTACGGTCCGTCACTCGACCAGCTCGACGCCCGGCTCTCCAAGCGGTTCAGATTCAATCGGTACCGCATCCGGGTCGACGCCGACCTGTACAATGCCTTCAACAGCGACTGGGCGTATACGCTGACCAATACGTTTACGACCGCGGCTGTCAGTCAGTGGCTGCGGCCGACCAACGTCCTGCAGGGCCGCCTCTTCAAGATCGGCGCGCAGTTCGACTTCTGATCGATGATAGGTGCTGGGGTGCGATGGCGCACCCCAGCATCGAGTATGCTTCACGCCCTCCTCGTCGGCACCCTGATCACTTTTGCGCACAAACCCGTGCCGTTGCGGAGCGGGATCGGCGCGGCGCACGATCCGGTCACCACGTCCTCGACACAGGCGCAGGCCTTCTACGATCAAGGCCTGGCGTAT
>JBPYEE010000627.1:0-5085 GCA_051985095.1 Vicinamibacterales bacterium
CGCGATCGACCTCTACGAACCATTGCCAGGAGGGCTCGCAGCAGGCGGTCGGTTCGGATCTGCAAGCATGAAAGTGCCGGGGCTGGTGGAAATGCCACTGCCGGGACCGCCGAAAGACAATAAGTGAAGTCGTAGAGGTCGTATACACAACACTGGCGCATCGTGTGCCATCGACCCTTCGCCGTCACGTTGGATCACTGACTTGTGATGTCGACTCGCGCCGGCGATTGACCTGTTGCGCCAGAATCTTGGTCCGCTCTTCAGGCTGCCTCCCCTCGGACGATTCGCGTGATGCGCGTTCGTGAAACGCCGTCACGGTTCCACATATTGGCGAACCACGGGCCGTGACGCTCACGGAGGCATGATCCTGTTTCGTAACCGCTCGACGAACGCATTCGCCGCCTACCTTGACGTTCAAGGGGTCAAGACGCTGATGAAAATGTGGTGCGGACCGGCGATAAAATTCCGTCGCCCGCATCGACGCTGCGAGCTTCAGGCGCGAGCGTCGAGGGCGCTGCGCAATTGCTCGGCGGTTTCAACGGGATTTGCGACTTCAACGATCAATTCATTGAACCGTTCGTCGGATAATTCGACCACGATCGTCTTGTCTGGATCGTGGACGTCCCAAAACACTCGCTTGCCATGCTGGTAGAACGTTCCAGCGGTAATCACACCAGGGAGACTCGTACCCGGCGCCCGGATGCCATGCCACCAGCCCCGTGCCGCGGTCGCGTCTGCACGCACATCCCGAATGTGAACCAGTGGAATCTCGAGCTCGCTCTTGAACGACCACAGTCTGTCCCAGCCTTGCACTTGAAATCGTGCCTTGCCATCTGCCACCGTGATGTCCACCATCTCGATCAACCTCGACCAGTATTCTACGTTCTTGACGAGCGCCGCTCCTCGTCGGCGGTGTGTGAGCAAAATCGACCACACGCCCGAGACGGTCTGGCGGTGCGGCGAGCGGTCGCAACACTCGCCCCATGTTCGAGATCGTGCGGCCGGCGGCAAACGCCGTGTATATCGTCGACGAGTGCCAATCTCCCCGTTTTCCAGCGGACACGCCAAACAGCGATCGGATCCGCCGCGCATTTGACCGCAAAAGGCCAAGTGGCACTGGTAACTCCCTCCCGCCGACTGGTTGAAGACGACGATTTCTCAGGCTGGAGCGCCGGCCCTCGGAGCACGTGTATTCCATAGCCTGCCTATGGTAGGCTGCCTATGGTAGACAGGGTATGGCGCCGAGAACCGAGATCCCTCCAGGCACGCTGCACATGCTGATCCTGAAAACGCTCGCCCGCCTCGGTCCGATGCATGGCTACGGAATCGCGCAATACATCCAGCAGACGACCGGGGAGGTTCTGCAGGTCGAGGAGGGAACGTTGTATCCGGCGCTGCAGCGAATGCTCATCAAGGGCTGGGTGACAGCGACCTGGCGCACTACCGAAAACAATCGCCGCGCGCGCTATTACACGCTGACGCCGGCGGGCCGCGGGCAGCTGACCGCCGAAATCAAGCAGTTTGAGCGCGCGATGGCCGCCATCCGCCGCGTGATACAGCCGGCCTAGGAGCCCCGTGACCGACCTGTGGCGAAAGCTGGCCGGCTTCATGCGTCGCGGAGCGATCGAGGCCGAGCTTCAGGAAGAGATGCGCGTGCATCTCGAGATGAAAGCGGCGGCAACTGGCGACGACGATGTTGCGCGCCGCCAGTTTGGCAATGCGACGCTCCTGCTCGAGCAGGCCCGGGAGGCATGGGGATGGCCGCGGCTGGAAGCCTGGGTGCGCGACCTCCGACATGGATTTCGCATCATGGCCAAGCGGCCCGGCTTCGCTGCGACCGTCATCCTGACGCTCGCAATTGGCATCGCCGCGAACAGCACCATTTTTTCTCTCGTCAACGCTGTGCTGCTCCGCCCGCTTCCCTATCCTCGGTCGGAGCGGCTGGTGTCGCTGCACGAAATGAGATTGTCGGCCGACCGCCTGGCCAGTCGCGTGGCGCCGGCGCGTCTCGAGGACTGGCAGCGCCTCACACGTACATTCGAGGGGCTCGCAGGCACCAACGTGGAGACGTTCGCCGAAACGACCGGCGTCGTGCCCGAACAGGTGCATATCGCGAAGGTGTCACCGAGATTCTTTGCCGTCTTTGGGGTCGATCCGCTTCAAGGACGGGCATTCTCGACCCAGGAGGAACGGTTCGGCGGGCCAAAGGCCATCGTGATCGGCGAAGGGCTCTGGAAAAGACGGTTCTCATCGGACCCCGGCGCGATCGGACGCGCCCTCCGTCTTGAAGGTCAAGACTACGTCATCGTCGGGGTCATGCCGAGCAGTCTTCAATTCCCCTCCTCTTCGATCGACGCGTGGATTGCAACGCAGGCAGATGCCGAACTGATGGCGGATCGGGGCGCGTCGGCTCGCTACTATGAGGCGGTCGGCCGCCTGAAGCCGGGCGTCACCATGGGGCAGGCCCAATCGGACCTCACTGAGATTCAAAATAATCTAGGCCGGCTGTACCCGAAGACCGACGCCGGATGGGGTGTGGCTCTTTCGCCCCTGAAAGATCAACTGGTCGGAAAGGTCCGGCCGACGCTGTGGCTGCTCTTCGGGTCGGTCAGCCTGCTGCTGGGCATCGCGTGCGCCAACGTCGGGTGCCTGCTGCTGGCGCAGCTCCAGAGCCGGGCCGGCGAGCTCGCGACGCGGTGCGCCCTCGGGGCCGGTCGCGCCGCCGTCGCGCGACAGCTGCTGGCGGAAGGGCTGGCCTACGCCTTCCTGGGAGGCGGCGTGGGGGCCTCAGCCGCATATGGCGGCGTGGGCATCCTGCGGCGGCAGCTGTCCGAAGCTCCGCGAATCATGGAAACAACGGTTGACGTCAGAGCGCTGGCATTCGTCGCCGCAATCAGCGTGACAGCCGCCGTTATGTTCTCGCTGGCGCCCATGATTCAAGTCTTCAAGCAGGACCTGGCCGTCTCCATGGTTCGGAGCGCGCGGAGCATTGTTGGCGGTGGTCAGCGCCTGCCCCGGATGCTGGTGTCCGCCCAGCTTGCGTTGGCGACGGTGCTCCTGGTGGGCGCCGGGCTGTTCCTGCGAAGCCTGTTGACGCTTCAGGAAACGCCGCTCGGCTTCCAGACCGACCGCGTCCTCGCGCTGCGCGTCAGCGCCAGCTTCAGCGAGCCGCCGGAAGCGGTCATCACACGGCATCAGCGGACGATGGAGGCACTATCCGCGCTGCCCGGCGTTCGGGCGGTGGCGATGTCTCACGGCCTTCCGGGCAGGCTTGCCATCGTGCCGAACGAATTCCGTCTCGCCGGGGAGCCACCAGACCAAACCGGTGCGCATTTCACCCGGCTCCGCATAGTTACCGCGGGGTACTTTCGAGTGCTGGACATTCCCGTGGCCGGCGAGACCTGTCGCATGAATCCAGATCCACGGGAGGAATTCCAGGCGATTGTAAACAAGACGTTTGTGGACCGATATCTCATGGCACGCGATCCAATTGGACGGCAAATCATCCTCCGTCCACAAGAGAGCAGTGCTGCGGTCAAGATCGTTGGAGTCGCGGGAAACGCACGCGAGGAAGGATACGCGCAGGCGGTGGAGCCGCTCGTCTACCTCTGCGGGTTCCTGCGATGGTTTCCCGATTCCGATTTCCTGATTCGAACCACCGGGCTACCCGAGGGAGTCGTTCGACAGGCGCGTGAAGCGATTCAGGCGCTCGAGCCGGGTCGCGCAGTCTATTCTGCGCAGCCACTCGCCGACGCACTCTCGGAGACGTTGTCACAGCATCGGTTCCGGACGTCGCTCATCGGCGTATTCTCGATCATCGCCTTGACACTGGCCGCAATCGGCTTGTATGGCGTCATGAGTTATATGGTGTCGTTGCGGACGCGCGAGTTCGGCATCCGGCTGGCATTCGGCGCCAGTCGGTCGACAATCGCCGTCGAAATCCTGCGATCCGCGGCGCTGTTGGCCGCAGCAGGTGGCGCGATGGGGCTTGTGCTCGCGGCTGTGTCGGCACGTGCCTTGACCGCGATGCTGTCCGGCGTCCGTGCCTGGGACCTGACGACATATGTCTTCGCAGCAGGTCTGCTTGCCGGGGTCGCGCTGATCGCGTGCCTCCAGCCGGGCTGGCGCGCGGTCTCGGTCGATCCGACCGAAGCTTTGCGCGAGTAGCGAAAGCGCGGGACCCGGTCACCCGGCCAAGCTGCGACCCTTACGCACCCGCCGCGAGCGTCGAGACCGGCGCTCACTAATCAGCTCGAAACTTTCGAAAAATCGGGTACGAGCGATTTGATTCCGAACTACCAATACGTGGATGTGGTCCACTCCGAGGAAGAATTCCGATTCAAAGCGCGCAAGGATTTCGGCTCTCGTCGCCGACGCGTGCGGAAAATGCGGCGGCTAACAGGAGCCCTGGCCAATGGTAGGTGAGAAGATTCTCATCTTCATTTGCAGATATGTTCCGCCGTACGATGCCGAACGCCCTCTCGAAACCCAGCTCGAGTGGGAGCGCCATCGCGCGTTTATGAACGTGCTGGAAGCGGAAGGCATGGTTCGCCTCGGAGGGCCATTAGAAGGCGCTGGTGAGGTCCTCCTCGTCTTCCGAGCGGTCGACGCCACAGAGATCGACCAACGACTGGCCGACGATCCTGGACCAGATCGGGCATCCTTTCGACAACACGCATCTGCCTTGGAATCTGCGCATCGGCAAGGTCGGATAGACGCGGTGTGGGGCGCTACCGCCCCACAGCAGCACGGCTTTCCCGGAGGGTATGAGAGATGCGCTTCGATTGGCGGTGTCCCCGGCAACAGCTTAGGTCTGATAAAACGGCGAAGTGCGATCGCAGTAAATGCTCAAGTTCCACTTGTGAAGAAAAACAGAGCGTCTCTGGTGCTGTTGTTAGCCGGGATCAGTGAAGACGCCGAACCGCCGACTCCGGTCATCTGAATTGACCGCTGTATACGAGCGTTTGGCGAATAGGGAACCTTATCGGCCCGTCGAGTCTGGCCGCGGTCGTGCCACCTCGAACTCGAGGATCCCGACTCGAGTCGTTACGGATCACCGTTGGAAAGGCGGAAGCGCCACGACGC
>JBPYEE010000628.1:0-4645 GCA_051985095.1 Vicinamibacterales bacterium
AGAAAGACATGGAACCGTTGAAAGGGCAACTCCCATCGAACACTCCCCCGATCGTGTCACAGCAGGACTGGGAAGCTGCGCGTCAGAAGCTTCTCGTGAAGGAGAAGGCCTTGACCCGCGCCCGTGACGCGCTGGCGGCCGAGCGGCGGCGGATGCCATGGCTGGCCGTGGAGAAGAGGTACGAGTTCGACGGGCCCAAAGGCCGCGCGAGCTTGCTCGACTTGTTCGACGGCCGTCGCCAGCTGATCGTCTACCGGGCGTTCTTCGAGCCCGGCGTGTACGGCTGGCCCGACCATGCCTGCCGCGGCTGCTCGTTTTTGGCCGACCAGGTCGCCCACCTCGCCCATCTGAACGCCCGCGACACCACGCTCGTGTTCGTATCGCGCGCGCCGCAGGCGGACATCGAGCGCCTGAAGCTGCGAATGGGCTGGCAGATGCCGTGGTACACCATCAGGGATACCTTCGACTTCGACTTCGGCGTAGACGAGTGGCATGGCACAAACGCGTTCATCCGCGACGACGGCAGGGTGTTCCGCACCTACTTCATCAACAACCGCGGCGACGAGACCATGGGGAGCACCTGGAACTACCTCGACATCACGGCGCTCGGACGCCAGGAGGAGTGGGAAGACTCGCCGGAAGGCTACCCGCAGACGCCGCCGTACAAGTGGTGGAACTGGCACGACGAATACGACAAGCCCTCGTCGTCCCAATGGTCGAGCGTCGTCGATCGCAGTCTCGTCCTCCTCGATCAGCCGGTCGAGCGCAAGCCGGACGGCCTCGCCGCCGCCGCTCCACCGCTGCACGCGGCTTCGAACGACGCCGATCCCGCGTGATCACCCGGGGCTGGGGCGCGCCGGTGCCTCTGCAGAACAGCGGACGCAGGACTGGTCCTCTCGCAGGCCGCCGCTGCCGATGTCATCCGACAGGAATATCGGCAGGCGGCGGACCTGTTCAGTGATCTCGGGTCTCGCGACCTCTCTGTTGCGGTCGCGATGACGTCGCGGGACGCATCCGCGTCTGTCCCGGTCACAATCGGGCGATTCGCGACTTCAGACCTGATTCTGCGGTCACTGGTCCGTCGTGCCGATGGACGCGCGACGGGCTACGTCCCGATGATCGCCCTCATGCCGACGATGTTCCTGCGAATGGCAAAACCGTCCGGTGCGGCGCACCAATTCGGCCGCCTGCCGCACGACAGCGCATTAACCGCGTTCATCAACTGGCACAAGGGGGCACCGCAGGCTCGAGCTGCGCTCCGCCGGACCGGTGGCCGATTGACATGACGGCGGGTCGAACGTCGAAGGCCGTCCGTTGGACGGAGGTTCGGCGAGCGCAATTTCTATCAAGCGACCGACGCCGAGGACGTGCAGACTTTAAACATGCCGCGGGACCCTGTTTTCATGAACCCCATCAGCAAGGCGCTCTGGTTCATTGAAAGTCATTTCGCCAGCGAGATCACGCTCGACGAGATCTCGGATGTCGCCGGCGTCTCCCGCTACTACATGACGCGAGCCTTTGGCGACACGACAGGACACTCGATCATGCGTTACGTCCGTGGACGCCGTCTTACCGAAGCGGCACGCGCCCTGGCCGGTGGTGCTCCCGACATTCTGACCGTCGCGCTCGACGCCGGTTACGGCTCTCACGAGGCGTTTAGCCGCGCATTCCGCCATCAGTTCGGTTTTGCACCCGAAGCGATTCGCAGAGAGGCGCATCTCGACAACGTCAAGCTCGTGGAGCCAATCAGAATGCCGGAGATCGTCAGGACAGATCGGCCAACGGTGCGGTTTGAAAACGGCAGGGTCCTGCTCATCGCGGGCATGGCCCAGCGGTACACATGTGAGACGAGCGCCGCGATCCCGTCGCAGTGGCAGCGTTTCGTCCCCCACATCGGCAATATCCCCGGCGCGGTCGGTACGACCGCGTTCGGCGTTCGCTACAACCGTGACGAGGACGGGAATTTCGCCTATCTGTGTGGCGTCGAGGTGTCCGACTTTTCGGCGCTTCCAGCCGAACTCGCTCACGTGAGAATTCCGGCACAGAAATACGCCGTGTTCTCACACCGGGAGCACATCTCGACGATCCGCAGTACCTGGGCCACGATCTGGACCACGTGGTTGCCAGCATCCGGACACGAACTCATCGATGCACCTGATTTCGAACGCTACGGCGAGGAGTTTGACCCACGAACCGGAACTGGCGGACTCGAGCTGTGGGTGCCGATCAAAGCGTGAATTCATCGCGGAGCGCAGTCATGACAACATCAGGTCCCGCTCAGAGTTACAGCTTCTTGACGCTTGCGGACGTCAGCGAGTTGCTACGACAACGACGCATTTCTCCCGTGGAGCTCGTGACCACGTGTCTGAACCGCATCCGACACCTCCAACCCCGACTGAATGCCTTTGCCACCGTGGCGGCCGACTCTGCCCTGCAGGCCGCGAAACTCGCCGAGGAGGAGATCCAGCACGGTCACTGGAAGGGACCGTTGCACGGGGTTCCAATCGGCGTCAAGGATTTTTACGATACCGCCCGTCTCAAAACAACCGCTGCCTTTGAACTCTTCAGGAATCGGATTCCCAAAAGGGACGCGGTGAGCGTCGAGAAACTGAAGCGGGCGGGTGCGATCGTCATCGGCAAAACGAACATGCATACGCTCGGGATGGGAACTACAGGGTTGGAGAGTTGCTTCGGCGCTGTGAAGAATCCCTGGGACGCCAACTACATTCCGGGCGGTTCATCAAGCGGCTCGGCGGCCGCCGTCGCGAGCGGTTTGTGTTACGCAACCCTCGACACGGATGCCATTGGGTCATGTCGATTGCCGGCTGCCTGTTGTGGCGTCGTCGGCTACAAGGGGACGTATGGACTGATCAACCTGGAAGGCATTCTCGAGGGTGAACAACCGCCGGACGACACGATTCGATGGATGGCTCATGCCGGCGTCATGACGCGAAGCGTTCAGGATGCCGCGCTTGTCATTGAGGTGCTCGCCGACCGACATGACTATACAGAAGCACCGACGATCTCTGAAGCCGTCACCGACGAGAGACGAATTCGGATTGGCGTCGCCGATAATTGCCACGCCGACCCAGATGTGTCGCGGGCGTTTGGAGAAGCCGTCGCGACACTCCGCAGCCTGGGCCACCCGGTGGGCTTCGCGTCCGCCCCACTCAAAGACCTTCGCGAGGGCATTGCGAACATCGAGGCCGACCGCCGAAGCATTGGTCGGGCTCGATTCGACGACATTGACGTGCTGGTTCTCCCGACAACAACAACGGCGGTGCCCGCGGTCAAGGATGCCGCCCAGAATTCACTGTTCCTGTCTCCCGACTTCACGATCTTTGCGAACTATTACGGCTTGCCGGCGATCACCGTGCCATGTGGCTCCGATCGGCACGGACTTCCGATGGGGTTACAACTAATCAGCAAACCGGGTAACGATGGAGCGGTCCTGCGGCTCGCGTCTCAGTACGAGCGCGCTCGTCCGCACCAGACCCGCCACCCGGGGATATGACGAGATAGCCGAGCTGTCCAATTGCGGGGTTGGCCGGCGTTCCAGCTGGATCGACACTCGCGCTCGACACGCCGGCTCTCCCGAGTGCGCGACGTCGGCGCTGCCCGTTGGATTCTCAAGGGGATCGTCGAAACCGATGCCCGGACGACCGTCCAGCGGCTGTCTTGGATCCAGTTTGACAGCTACCTGCTGGCCGGCCCGATTTGCACCGTACCGATAATTCGCGACGCCGCCGAGAGGGGCGGGTCGGACTTCTCCGTTGGACTCCCGGCTCCGGAGAGGCAACCGCAGGATCAGTAAGGATCTGATCTCGAGCACATCCTGGCGCTGATTCGCGCCAATGATCTCGGCGCGTCTGGGGCATCTGCTCGACGATCAGAAGCGCAAAGAGGTGATGGTCATTTACAACGAGGATGTCGCACTCACCGGGGTTTTCGGTGACGCAATTGCAACAGCCGGCGCGCGCGATACGTGGTTCGCGGTCGAGCAGGGCTTGACAGAAAGGGCTTTCGCAAGAGTAAAGATTGAGCTCGCAGCCTGACATCGCAAAAGTGACGCTTGGGCTGCGTATGCCGCGACCTTCGCTCCAAACCCGTCAACGCTCACGGTGGCGGCGCTCACCTCGAGCGTGACGGTGTCAGCTTTGATGCGGGCGCAGCGAGGCGGCAGCGCTGCAACCGCGCATCGATCCAGTCCGCGCCAGATTCCCAGAGGCGTCGGTCGGTCCGAACGAGCGCTTCGATTTCTGCGATCGTCAGGTCGAAGCCCATGCCCCGGAGCCGCGCCAGCGTCTCCGCCGGCCCGGCCAGAAACCGAGCTCGGAATTCTTCATCGGTGAGAATCTGTCCGATGATGAGTTGAACGGTTTTGTGCGCCATTGTCTCAATCCCACTGTTACGCCGCCGTCGATGCCGTCGCCACTCGGCGTGGATGACGGTTGGATGCGTGTTACCGAACCGCGTTGAGGATCACGCCTGCGTAAACGCGGTGGCCGTAGCGATCGTCGCGGCCGAAGAACGCCGGCGCGTCATCCTTGCCGCGGACCGCGAGGAATCGGTAGTCGCCCCGGATGCCCCAGCGGCCGTTCGACGCATACCATTTCACGCCGCCGCCCACGTTGCCCGTCAGAAA
>JBPYEE010000629.1:0-3150 GCA_051985095.1 Vicinamibacterales bacterium
ATGAACACGTCGCCGCAGGGTTCGGGCCCGGCGGCATCGCCGGCGAAGTTTGCGTTTTGGCGGACCCAGACCGATGTCATTACGCAGGCCTCCGCGTTCAACAGCACGGTCCTGAACTACACGGGCGGCCAGCTGGTCGAGCAGTTCCGCGCGGGCCGCGTCAGTGCCGGTTTCTTCGGCCTGTTTGGCGCGCCAATCGCGTCCGGGCGGACCTTTTCGGACGAGGAGGATCGCCCCAACGGCCCGAAGGTCGCGGTGCTGGCCTACGGCTTGTGGTCGCGCCGGTTCGGCAGCGATCCCTCCATCATCGGCCGACCGATCTCGCTCGGCAACGAACCGTACACGGTCATCGGCATCCTCGGTCCCGCCTTCGACGTCGAGGATTGGTGGGGTGGCCAATCGCCGGACGTGTGGGTTCCATTTCAGCTCGATCCGAACTCAACCGACCAGGGCCACTACTTCCGGTCGGCGGCGCGGCTGAAACCAGGCGTGACGCTGCAGCAGGCGCAGGCGCGGTTGCAGCTGTCGGCCACCGAGTTTCGCGGGAAGTTTCCGGACGCGATCGGCAAGAATCAGGCGTTCAGCGTCGAGCGCGTGCAAGACGTCCTCGTTCGTAATGTCCGAACCACACTCCTCGTGCTGGCAGGAGCCGTGGGGTTCGTGCTGCTGATTGCATGCGCGAACGTCGCCAATTTGCTGCTCGTGCGTGCGACCGGCCGCCGGCGCGAAATCGCGATCCGCGCGGCCATCGGCGCCGGGCGCGGTCGCATCATCCGGCAGCTGCTGACCGAGAGCGTGGTCTTGTCGCTGGCCGGCGGGACGTTGGGGTTGGGGCTCGGCGTCGCCGGCATTCGGGCGTTGCTCTCGATCAACACGGCCGGTTTGCCGCGGATCGGCCGTGACGGGACGCTGGTGTCGGTCGACTGGCGCGTGGTGGTGTTCGCCGGCGTCGTGTCGCTTGCGACCGGTATCGTCTTTGGTCTGATCCCCGCGCTGCACGCGGCGCGCACGGACCTGTCATCGACGCTCAAGGAGAGCGCCGGCCGCTCGGGCACAGGGTTCCGCCAGAACAAAGCGCGCTCCGTGCTCGTCGTCGTCGAAGTCGCGCTCGCGCTCGTGCTGCTGATCGCCTCGGCGCTGTTGATTCGAACGTCGGTCGCGTTGCGCGCGGTCGAGCCGGGATTCGATCCGTCACACGTCCTGACCATGCGGATGTCGATTTCGAGTCCGCAGTTTTACCAGGCCGATGCGATTGAGCGGCTGACGCGCACCGGCGTCGAACGTTTGCGCACCGTGCCGGGCGTCGACGTCGCGAGCGCGACGTGCTGCGTGCCACTCGAAGGGGGTTACGGGTTGCCGTTCATCATTGCCGGCAAGCCGTTAAAAGACGCCCCATCGCACGGTGGCGGCGGATGGCTGACCGTCTCGCCGGGTTATTTCGAGGTGTTCAAAATCCCAGTCAAACGCGGGCGGACGTTCACCGATCGCGACGACGCGCAGGGGCCGCCAGTCGTGATCGTCAACGAGACATTCGTCAAACAATTCCTGAAAGACAGTGCGGATCCCCTGGTGGAACGCCTCACCATCGGCAAGCCGTTCATGCGCGAGTTCGCCGCCGAACAGCCGCGCCAGATCGTCGGGATCGTTGGCGACGTGCGCGACGGCGGCCTCAACAACGATCCAAATCCGACGATGTATGTGCCCCAGGCGCAGATTCCCGATGCCGCGGCAGCCTTGAACGCGCGGCTGACGCCGCTTGCGTGGGTCGTGCGGACGCGCGTGGCACCGTACACCGTGAGCGCCGCTGTGCAGGAGCAGCTGCGTCAGGTGACCGGGCTGCCGACCTCGGATGTGCGGTCGATGGAGGAAGTCGTCTCCCGATCGATCTCGCGTCAGCGGTTCAACATGCTGCTGATGACTGTCTTCGGGTCGGCGGCGCTGCTCCTGGCGGCTATCGGCATCTACGGCTTGATGGCGTACTCGGTTGAACAACGGACGCAGGAGATTGGCATCCGACTCGCGCTCGGTGCCGATTCGGGAGACGTCCGGTTCATGATCGTCCTCCAGGGAATGCGGCTCGCGGTCGCGGGCGTCGTCATCGGGCTGGCGTCGGCGCTCGGCCTCGCCCGCGTGATCGCCACTCTCCTGTACGGCGTCACACCGCGTGACCCGCTGGTGTTCGTCGGGTCGCCACTCCTGCTCGCGCTGGTGGCCCTCGTGGGCGTGTGGCTGCCGTCGCGACGAGCAGTCAGCGTTGATCCGGTCTCCGCGCTTCGGGTCGAGTAGACGCCGGGCGCTCGTGCCGTCAGACGCCCGCCGGGCGTGGCGGCAGCCGTCGGTCGACCGCCCGCAGGTTGATCGTTCTCGCAGCCTGAGAGTCGGTTCTTCGACCGGTGCGTGTGCCGCGCTCTGTCAGTTCGGCGAGATGGCGATTCTCTGCGGTGGCTTTCCGCGCGCGCAACCGTCGCTTATCGTTGACCGCCGCGATGGTTTGCCGTCCCGACGAGATTCACGCCTTCGCGTGCCTCGTCCCTCAATGAACCGCGAGCTTTTTCAACAACACGTCATCGCTCAGCATCTTGCCAGCGCCGAGCACGACGGACGACAGCGGATCTTCGACCATCTGCACCGGCAGCCGTACTTCGGCCCGAATGCGCTGATCGAGGTTCCGCAGCAGCGAGCCGCCGCCGCACAGGGAGATGCCGCGGTCATAGATGTCGGCCGAGAGCTCGGGTGGGATTTGATCAAGAGCGTCGCGGATCGCGCGCAGGATTATCTTCAGCGGATCGGCCAGCGCTTCCCGAATGTCCGCGTCCGAGACCTCGATTTTGCGCGGCAGCCCTCTGACGACGTGTCGGCCCTTGACCTCCATGACGAGCGGCATATCGAGCTCGGTCGCCGAGCCGATGGCGATCTTGATCGCCTCTGCGGTCCGCTCGCCAATCAGCAGTTCGCGGCGCTTGTGGAAGTACTGCACAATCGCATCGTTCATGGCGTCGCCACCGATGCGGAGGGAACGGCCGACGACAACACCCAACAACGAAATCACTGCGATTTTCGTGGTGCCGCCGCCGATATCGATGATCATGTTGCCGGCTGCGTCGGCGATGGGTAGCCCCGCGCCGATGGCCGCCGCCATCGGTTCATCCA
>JBPYEE010000630.1:0-2143 GCA_051985095.1 Vicinamibacterales bacterium
CACGGCTGCAGTCGCCACGGCAAAGGACGTGTTCGCGGCGCGCGGCGTCACCGCGAAACAGCTGCCGGCCGCCGCGCCGCAGCTGCTGCCCCTCGATGAAGCAACGGAGGCGGATCGCGCGGCCCGCGTCCAGGCACAGATGGGCGCCCTCCTGCCTGGCCTCGTGCAGTACACGACCGACGTCCTGTTTCGCGACCTGTGGCTCCGGCCGGATCTGGCACCCCGCGATCGCAGCCTGGTGACGGTCAGCGCGCTGATCGCGGCCGGCCAGGTGGCACAGATCACGTTTCACCTGAATCGCGCCATGGACAACGGCCTCACCCAGACCGAGGCTGCCGAAGTCATAACGCACCTGGCGTTCTATGCGGGTTGGCCCAACGCGATGTCCGCCGTCCCCGTCGCCAAGGAAGTATTCGACAAGCGTCCTCACTGAGGAATCGACGATGAAGACGCAATGGTCCAAAGCTCTCGCCGGCGTGTCCGTGGTAATGATTCTTGCGACACCCGCAGCGTCAAATGAGCAGCGAGGTACGGCCGTACAAAACACGCCGGATGCGTTTGTCGGTTCATGGCGCCTCGTTTCACTCGAACGGACCGAACCTGGCGGAAAGACCGAGAAGCCGGACTGCACCGGCCAATTCCTGTTCACCGCGGATGGCCACGCAGCCGTCCAAGTGATGTACCGGAATTTGGGAGCCGGCGATCAGTATGCGCAGGGCGGATATGAAGCCACGTTCGGTCGCTACACCGTTGACGAGAAGACCCATACGTTCACGTTTCATGTCGACGGGGCGCTCGTCCGCATGCTCGTGGGGCAGGATCTCCGCCGAACCTACACCTTCACCGGCTCTCAACTCATCGTCGAACCTGTGAATAAAGAAGAACATTGGCGTGTGGTCTGGGCGCGCGAGTCGACAGGGAGGACCCGATGAAGACGCGACAACTCGGACGGAGCGGCCTCGAGGTCTCGGCCCTCGGTTTGGGCTGCATGGGCATGAGCTGGTCCTACAGCCCCATTCCCAATCGCGATGACATGGTGAAGCTTCTGCGTGCCGCCGTCGAACGTGGCGTGACGTTCTTCGACACTGCCGAAGTGTATGGGCCGCTCGCGAATGAGGAGCTCGTCGGCGAGGCGCTCGCCCCGTTTCGCGACCAGGTGGTCATCGCGACCAAGTTCGGCTGGGCGCCTGGTGCAGACGGCGAAACCCGCTGGAGCCGGCTGAACAGCCGTCCCGATCACATCAGGCGCGTGGTCGAAGGGTCGCTGATGCGTCTCGAGGTCGATGCGATTGATCTTTACTACCAGCACCGGGTCGATCCGGACGTGCCGATCGAAGACGTCGCGGGCGCGGTCAAGGCGCTGATCCAGGCCGGCAAGGTGAAACATTTTGGCCTGTCGGAGGCGGCGTCCGCGACGATCCGGCGTGCGCACGCCGTGCAACGGGTCACCGCTGTGCAGAGCGAGTACTCGCTGTGGTATCGCGAGCCGGAGAAACAAGTGCTGCCAACGCTCGAGGAGCTTGGTATCGGTTTCGTCCCGTTCAGCCCGTTGGGCAAAGGGTTCTTGACGGGAGCCATTAGCTCGTCGACGTCGTTCGATAGCGGAGACTTCCGCAAGACGGTGCCGCGATTCAGTCCGGACAATCTCAAGGCGAACCACGCGCTGGTCGATCGGCTGCAGTCGATCGCTGCGCGAAAACAGGCGACGCCGGGACAGATCGCCCTCGCCTGGCTCCTCGCACAGAAGCCTTGGATCGTGCCGATCCCGGGAACCACCAAACTGCATCGTTTGCAAGAAAACATCGGCGCAGCGGACGTTGAACTCAGCGATGACGATCTACGCGATATCGAACGTGCCGCGGCCGAGACGCCGATCCAGGGTGCGCGTTATCCGGAAGCGATGGAGCGGCTGAGCAACCGGTGACCGAGGCGGGGAGCAAGCGTCTCGCTTGATCTCGCCCGCACCGCTGCAGCAGGGGTGCGATCAATGCTACCGACGGGTTACGAAGGCGTGCGCGTCGGCCGCGGAAGCGGAATTGTGTCAGACCTGTCGAGATCCTCGGATGCCTTACGGCGATTCGGGCGGTGTCGAATCACAATCCGATAACCAGATTGAGGCGCGCTGTACGAGGAAGGGTCGGAT
>JBPYEE010000631.1:0-5765 GCA_051985095.1 Vicinamibacterales bacterium
GCCCTGTGCTTCCTGCCGGCCCTCGCGCTCGGTCCGATCGTCGATCTCGTTCGCTGAAGCCCGCCCCGCCTCTCCACGCCAACCCGCAGCCCGACGCGCGCGATACGCGGCGCCTCGCACCCGTCTATATGCCTACAAATTCGTGCCATTAGTGCACAGGCGCAGTGTCATGATCTCAAATCCTTGTTGTTTTTTTCATCTATGAAGTCTATTCCGTGCAATTTCTGCACGATTCTGCTATCATCTCGCCTGCGAAGAGGGCTGAACTGCGGCGAGGCGACGACCGATCGGGAGGCGGTCTGCTGGCCGACAGCAAATCAGGCGTAGCCACGAAGCTCAGTGGTTGGCGACGGATCCACGCGTCACGACCCGCGGTGACGGTCACACAGGCCGTTGAGCCTTTCTGCAGATGACGGGCGTTTCGGCGGGTCGCGGCGGCGCGCCCCGCCTCGTGCAATCTGGTACCAGGAGGTCGCGTATGAAGCCATCTCGACGGGTCGCTCTCGGCACGGCTACATTCGTCCTCGCGTCGTTGGCCGGACCGGTGATGGCACAGCCCCCTGTCAGCCCGGCCGGTTGTGCAGCGCAGACTGACGGACGACGGACCACCGGCAGCATGTCCCCGAAAGGGTCGACGCCGATCCGGAGCACCAGGAGCCCGGCGCTGACGCCCGTGGAGGCGCGAGGCTCGAATTCGGCGAAGGCCTCGACGCCTATCGCCAGCACCACGAGCAACCGACCCCGAACAGGTGGGTCTCTGACGCCCAAAGGCTCGGTCGGGATCAGAGACTCCAGCGCTTGTACGGCTCTCGTGGCGACGCGCTAGCGTGCTGACACCGCGCGCCTTGTTCTTGCCAATCGAGGCCGGGACGGACCTGTCCTCATTGAGGTCTGACGTGTGCTATTGCGCCTGAAGATGGACCGCCGGTGCATCCGGCGGATCGGCGTGATAAGCGAAAACGAACTGCTTCAGCTCCGAATGCAGGAAGTCCGGCCCGAATTTGAAGTTCTTCATCTCCGCAAAAGCGCGGGCAGCCGACCATTGATCGTGGTCCATCCGATAGACGGCTGTCATCACCCCGGTACGATGGCGCCCGCCGACGCAGTGAACATACGTCGGCTGATTCGCGGGGTCGTTCACGATCGTCAGGAAGCGGTCGATCTGATCTGGCGTCGGCCCGGCATGGGTGGTCATCGGAATCTGAAAGTACTGCATTCCGGCGGCCGCCACCATGGACGGTTCGTCCGCTCGGGCGTCGTCGCTCGTCAGGTTGATGACGCTTTTGACTCCAGCCGTGGCTAGGTCCTTGTAGTCATGACCGAGCGGTTGCGCGCCGCGAAAGTAATTCGCGTTCACGCGTGCGAAGTTATCGATTGCGATCGACTCGAGCGATCCAGCGGTTGCGACGGCACTGACCACTGCGAGCAGCGTCCACGCGGCAAGGCTCGCGCGCACAAGTCGTCCCTTGAAACGGGGGCGTAGCAATTTCATCTCTCTTCTGGTTCCTTCGGAATGATCGATATGTGACCGTCCGAGCCGGCAAATACAGTACCAGGTCGAAGGTGCCGTTTTTTCGTTGGGAATCGCCTGCCGCAAGCTTCCCTGTCCTCAGGTCGATTGGCAGTTGACCGGCGCTGAGGACGCCGCCGAAAACCGCTCAGCGGCCCGATCGCGGTTCGACGGTGCGCAAAGGTGCCAGTCTGCGAGGAGCTCAGCTGTCGCCCGAGATGAGGAACGACAGGTTCGCACGCTCGGGCATGGGTCACACGATCAGGGCGTCCGGCAGGGTGACGAGGATCGCCTTGGCATCACGCCATCAGGAGGCCGTCGCTCCCGAACACGTCTCTGCCGGTGATCGTCGCCGCCGTATCACCAGACGTCCGCTGCAACCCCGACGGTCGGCCACTGAGGTCAACCGACATCGGCGGTCTTACGCGCTCGATCCGGAGAGATCCGAGCAGGTTGCCGCCGCGCGGCGGCGGCGCCCGACGGTGTGTGTGAGAGACGGGCAGTGTTCGAGCCTCAGATCACGGCTCGAGTCGTCTGATAGTGATTACGTGTGAAATTCAACGACACCCGAATTCAGGTCATACATCGCGCCCACGATCTCGATCGCTCGCTTGCGCTCCAAGTCGTCCAGGATCGGGCTCCGTCGCCGAATGTTCTCAAGTCCGAGGCGGACGTTGGTCAGCGCCACGGCGTCGACATACGAGGCATTCCGACTCGATTTCTCACCGTGGAACGACGTCGCCGAAATCGCGGGCTTGATTCGGGCGAGCAGGCCGGTCAGGTTCCCCAGGTCGACGTCATCGATGGCGCCCTTGACCGCCCCGCACGCGGTATGGCCCATCAGGAGCACCAGCTTCGACCCGGCAACCGCGCACGCGAATTCCAGGCTGCCCAGCAGGTCATCGTCGACGACGTTACCGGCTATGCGAGCGTTGAAGAGATCGCCAATCCCGACGTCGAAGATGATTTCGGCGGGCGCGCGTGAGTCGACGCAGCCAAGGACGACCGCCGCGGGAAACTGGCCCCCCGCGGCGGCGCGCTGCTGCGCCCGGTAGTCTCTGGCCATCGTCTTTCCGGTCCGAAATCGCTCATTCCCTTTTTTCAGCTCGTCGAGCACGTCACCCGGAACGAGACGATCGCGCTCTCCCTTGGTCAGCGTGCCCTCGTGACGCGTCCACTGCGCCAGCAACACCGCGCTCGATGAACAACAGCACGCAGCCGCGGTGCTCAGGAGGCGACGGCGACTTAGTATCCAGATTTGATCTCCTGCCACGAACGTCATTCCTTCGCCGCCGACGGCGTCGACGCATGCGTTTTGCTGTGCTGGGACCCGTGCTTTGTCGCATGCGACGACATGCCTCTTGACGTATCGTGGCGCGTTGACGGGGCACCTGTCCTCACGGGAGTACCCGCTCGAGTGCCTGAGGTCCCCGTCGCCTTCGACGTGTCATGACGAGTCGACGGCGCCCCGCTTTTCAGCGCGCGGCCGGTGTGTGACGTGCCCGAGGTCGCCCTGCGGTGCGACGTGTCGTGGCGGGTTGACGGCGCGCCACTCTTGACTTGAGTGCCACCTTGCTGCGAACTGCCGCCAGTCGCTGTTTGCGCGCCCCACGCAACGGATCCGATCGTCAGGAGAATTCCGAACGCGGTTGTGAGTGGCTTCATTTCCAAGCCCTCCGACCGTCTGTAGAGCACACTGAATGCCGTCACCCGCGAAAACGTCACCAACGGCCGCCAGGAGTACTGACCAGTGGGTTGGCCGTCGGCATGTCACGATATCCGGTTGGTTCGTCACAATCCATGAGAGGGCCGGCCATTCCCCGACGTTGTCCACGAGGCGGCTGTCAACGGTCGAAGTGGCTGGCTGGACGATCTGCGTGCGAACCGACAAGACTCCGTTCGGGGAGGGCCTCGCACGCTCGATGATCTCGTGGACTTGCAGCCGAGCCCCAATTGCGTCATGGCTGCTCGCCGAGGCCTGCCAGACGGACCGACACCAGACCGGAAGTTTTCTCGAAGGCCGCGCGAGCAACTACCTGTCACACAACGAGGACACGAACACGGCGGCATGGGCGGCCGGAGAGTCGACGGGGCGTTTGGTCGCGCCAGGTCGGCGGTTCTCTGATCGTGCCGACAAAATCGTTCAGCTCCATCGAGTCCCGTCTGGTACGATGGCGACGCCGGCCTGCTGGACGGCCGGCAGGCCGCCGTCGGCATGCAGATCACCAACGCCCCTGTCGCTGTGTCGATCGTCGTGATCATCCTCGCGCTGTTTTCCAAAGACTTCCAAAAGCCGCGGAGACCGCACGACTAGCAACGGAGCGGGCGCACTGACCCGCAAATCTGGCCGACAGACTGGCCACAGGAGAACGCGATGCAGGCGAAGACCGCCTACCTGCTTCTGTGTATCGCGGGAGCGATGATCCCGCTGAGCGCCTTTGCGCCGTGGGTGCAGACGCATGGACTTGACCTGCGGCTCCTCATCGCCGACCTGTTCGGCAATCGCGTCAGCGCGTTCTTCGGGCTCGACGTCCTCGTCTCGGCGCTGGTCGTCGTGCTATGGGCGGCAATCGAGCGCACGCGACACCGCGCACCGTTTTGGTGGGCACCCATCCTGGCGACGATCGCCGTCGGCGTTTCGTGTGGCTTGCCGCTGCTCCTGTATCTGAAGGAACGGGACCGATCGACGGCGCGCGTCGCGGCCACGTAATCGGACCTCGACGTCTCGAGCCCCCAGGGTGTGAGGCGGACCGGCAGTCAGACGGCGGGCGTCGCCGGTTCGTCGGCGTCGCTCTTCGGCCGTTCGAGCCCGAACTTCTGCATCCGGTACAACAGCGCGCTGCGCGTAATATCGAGATACGCTGCGGCCCGGGTCTGATTCCAGTCGAGCTTCTCCAGGGCCGCCTTCAACAAGTCGCGTTCGACGCCCTCGAGTGACAGGCCTTCGTCCGGCAGTTGAATCCTGAGGCGTCCGAGTCCGGGCCCGCCGGCACGGATCCGATCGGGCACATCGTCCAACCCGATCACGCCGTCGCGGTCGAGCACGAGCGCCCGTTCGACGACATTCTCGAGCTCGCGAATGTTGCCGGGCCAGGCGTACAGACTGAAAGCCGATTGGACGGCATGATCGATCGTCGGCCGGGGTCGCTTCAATCGAGCCCCGTGCTTGTCGAGAAAGTGCTCGACGAGCAGAGGGATGTCGTCGGCCCGTTCCCGCAGCGGCGGCATACGGATGGCGACAACGGCGAGTCGATAATAGAGATCGTCGCGAAACCCACCATCCGCGATCATCTTTTCGAGATCCCGGTTTGTGGCCGCGATGATGCGGACGTCCACTTTCGTCGGTCGCGCGTCGCCCACTTTGTCCACGGCTCGATCCTGGAGGACGCGCAGGATCTTGACCTGCATCAGTAACGGCAGCTCGCCAATTTCGTCGAGGAAGATCGTCCCGGTGTGCGCCGCTTCGAACTTTCCCTGCTTGTCGGTCGTGGCGCCCGTAAACGAACCGCGGCGGTGGCCGAACAGCTCCGACTCGAGCAGCGCTTCAGGGATGGCCGCGCAGTTGACGACGACAAATGGATGCCGGCTCCGCCCGCTGTGGAAATGAATGGCCTTCGCCAGGAGTTCCTTGCCGGTGCCGCTCTCGCCGTACAGCAGAACGGTCGTGTCCGTATCGGCGACGCGCGAGGCGAGATCGGTGACGTCATGCATGACGCGCGATCCGGCGATCATGTTTTCGAATGAGAACCTGTCGGCGACGACCTGGCGCAGGCGGCGGTTCTCCTGCTTCAAGGCCGCGACGTCGAGCGCCTTCTCGACCGTCAGGCGCAGCTGTTCGCGCGTAAAGGGCTTGGTCAGATAGTCGAACGCCCCACGCTTCATGGCGTCCACCGCCGATCCAATCGTGCCATGGGCGGTGAGGACGATGACCGGCAGCTCCGCCCGCAGGGCCTTCAGGTGGGCGAGCAATTCCAACCCGTCGCTCACCGGCATCTTGACATCCGTCACGACGATATCGACATCTGCCGCCTGGAACTGCTGCAGGGCGGCGGCCGCGCTCGGTGCCGTCAGCACGTGATACCCGTCTTCCTGGAGCTGGTATTCCACGACGCGGCGGAAGTTCGGATCGTCGTCCACGAGAAGGATCGTCCGGGAATCGCTCATACCGGCGCCCCGACCTGGGACTCGACGCGGGTCTCCCCGGTCGCCGCAGCGATCGGCAGGCGGATCCGAACGCCTGTGCCGTGCCCAAGGC
>JBPYEE010000632.1:0-8343 GCA_051985095.1 Vicinamibacterales bacterium
TCGCCTCGTAGATGTCCGCGACTGAGACGATCTGACTCAGCAGATGCGGCATCACCCCAACGCCGAGATCCGGGTAGCCGCCGCGGCCATCCGCCGTGCGGTGGTGTTCGAGGGCCACGACGGGAGACACGGGATGCAGGCCGTCAACCTGTGCCAGCAGCTCGGCGCCGAGAACCGGATGCGCCTCCATGATCTTCCGTTCGCGGCGATCGAGCGCGCCCGGCTTCTTGATCACGTCGAGGGAGATCCGCGTCTTGCCGACATCGTGAAGCACCGCGGCTTCGACGAGCGCGGTCAGCTGATCTCCGTTGAATCCCAGTTTTCGACCGAGCAGCAGACTGAGCACCGCCACGTTCACCGAGTGGATATAGGTGAGGTTCTCGTACTTCTTCACCGCGAGGATCTGCGCCAGTGCGGCGTTGCTCGAAATCACCTGGCCGACGAGCAGGTGCACGAGGTCGCGTACCGCGCGAACGTCGAGGCCGCGGCCCGCGGACAGGTCGTCGAACGCCTGGCGCGCCATCGCGAGCGACTCCTCGTAGTCCCGATCGTAGACAGCGTCGGGCTGATCCGCCCACTGCTGCATGCGCCAGCGCGTGTCGAGCGGGACCAGCCGCCCGACCGAAATGCGCGTCACGCCCCGAGCCGCCAGCCGGCGGTCCACCGACTCGGCGTCGTTCCCGGGCTTGACTCTGTGCAGCACGTCGGCTGCGGCGGCGATCTCTTCGGGGGGCACGTCGCCGCGCAGATGCAAGCTGTCGAACGCAAGCGCCGCCGCCGGCCCCGCGTCCGGGCAGGCCACGCCGTTGACGTGAACGGTTCCGTGAATGATGTCGAGGCGGACCCAGTCCCGCGACTCGAAGCGCCGCACGAGTTCGATGATCTCGCGGACTTTCTCGGCCACCAGCGGATGGCCGGCCGGGTAGATGCCGGTCAGCGTCGTGAGGGCCGCGAACGACTTCAGGACGCGCTGGGCGTCGGGGGCCGGCGCGTGGGTGTCGCCGTCGGTCGCGCTCACAGGAGCCCTCGTGCCTTGGCGCCGACACGCGCGAGCGCCGGGCTCCAGAAGTGGAAGCGAAGCGGGGCGAGCGCTGCGAGGACCGGTTCCAGCCCGGCGTCATCTCGGCTGTGCACGGCGCGCTCGAGGAGCCGTCCGGCGGAGTGTGGATGGCGCGCCACGAATTCGCGTCGCCCCAGCAGCTCCCGTGCTTTCGACAGCGCCACTGCGGAGGGCAGACGCCACAACGCTTCCTCGGCCGCGGCCTGGATGTGGACACTGTGTTCGAGGTGCCACGTGATGAGCCCGGCCGCCTTCGGCGACGCGATGCGCGCCAGGGCGCGCAGCGCCTCGCGGGCCAGCGACGGATCGGCCTCTGTGACCTGGGTGGCAATCGCCGCCTCGAAGCCCGCGCCCGCCGATCCGAGCACCGTCACGGCGACGGCGGCCACGTCGGCACGCAGGGTCGGCAGCTGTTGGGCAATCGACGCGCCGACGCGACGGCTGCACGTGCAGAGGAGCGCGCGAAGTCGCATCGCCGGGGTGCGATCGGCGGGCGTCGCCAGCGCGGCAAGCCACGCCGGCACGATCGACGGACCGACGGCGGCGAGGATTGTCGACGCATGCACCCGGCCGGCCTCGGTGTCACCCACACGGGCGAGCCGCAGCAGTGTTTGGCGATCGCACAAGCGGACGAGCGCCTCGCTGATGACGCTTGCCACCTCCGGCCGTGATTCCGCGACCGACTCCGCGAGCTGGCTGACCCGGGTCATCCACCGTGTCGCGTCGGGCCACCGCTCGTTCTGCACGAAGCCGTGCAGGACCGGCACGACACGGGACAGCAGGGCGGCGACCACGGCGGGATTCGGTTCGATCCGCGCCACCGCGAGGGTGCACCCGAGCCACGCCTCGAGGTCGTCTTCGCCCGCGAGGGCGACCCGCACTCCGTCGAGCTCCGCGGCCGTCGCCTCGTCGATCGCCAGGTCAAAGGCGGCGAACTCGCCGAAGTCCTTTGACGCGGCGGCGTCGATCCGGATCAGGTTCTGCGCGTGGTGATCGAACCCTGCCGCTGCCCATCGATCTCTCGCGCGGAGGGTCCCGTCGCGGTTGAGCCTCGCTTCGATGAGGGGCATCATCCGCTGGCGGCGATCCGGCGCCAGCCGCAGGCGATCGAGGGCGACCGACAGTAACTGCGGCGAGGCGGTCTCGAGCTCGAGGAGCAGATGCAGCGCGTCGGCGAGCTCGACGTCCGGAAATTCCGCGAGGATCGCCTCGGAGTCTGGTCGGCCGTCCAGCAGATGCGGCAGAATCGAGCGACGCAGCAGGGCCCGCCGCCGGTCCGGCTCGAGATCCAGCACCGTCCGGGCCAGCTTCGACAACAGCATGCGGCCCAGGCGTGGCTCGAGCGCGCCGATCAACCTCACCACATCGTCGTACCGCTCACCGAGCGGCGCCCCGTCGCCGGCATCAGCGGCAGCGTCGTCGACGAGCCGCGCCAGCATTGCGGCGAGCCGATCGGGGGCATTGACCAGCACGGTCAAATCAACGAGTGAAATCGTCGTGTCGGTCGAGGTGAGGTCGAGCCGTACCCAGCCTTTGTCAGGCGGATACAAATACTGGGCGGGGCCGGCCGGCGGTTCGGCTGCCGCGAGTCGCTGCCGCTCCCGGTTGACGAGGTGGACCACCGGGGCCGGTGGCGTGCCGATCTCGAAGACCTCGGGCCGTGGCGCCATCCGCGGCGTGATGCCGCCGACGCCGGCGTCCAGCAGGGATTCCGCGATCGTCGGCGCGTCGCGCGACGATCGCAGGGAGGAGGCCAAAACGGCGCAGAAGTGCGTCCAGTCGCGCAAGGATGCATGGCGGTCGAATTCGATGGAGGTGACGCGGTTCGTGTGCAGCGGTTTGCGGAGGTCGTGTTCGATGGCCGGATCGCTCACCTCCGACTCATCGTCGAGGAGCAGTTGCCGGGAGGTGACCCGCACCCGGAGCGGCTCGTCGAGTTCCAGCCCGACAAATGCCGCGTGGCAGTCATCGGCGGCCTCGTGGCAGAGCGGGCTCGTGGCCGGATAGGTCCGGAACTGGTGCGCGGCTCGCGCCAGGAGCTGAACGAACTTCAGAACCGCCTGTTTGTAGTCACCAGGGTCGGCGCGGCGCATCGGGGCTCGTCGCCCAGTCGATCCGCAATCGGCATACCGTCGCTGCCGTCACCGGCTCTGCCGCTAACGTGTTGAAAACAAAGCCCTACTCCCGGCGCGATCACCGCGAGCGCCGACGCCGGATTACGAAATTTGCCGGCGGCGCCGCATCGTGTCGCTGCACGTCTATACATCCAGCTCGCGCACCGGCCGGACCTCGATGCTGCCCTCGCGCGCCGGCGGGATCTTGGCGGCCACCTGGATTGCGTCGTTGAGATCGCGCGCATCAATCAGGTAAAAGCCGGCCAGCTGCTCTTTGGTTTCGGCAAACGGCCCGTCGGTCACCGACACGCGGCCGTGGCGGACGCGAACGGTTGTGGCGGTTTCAACCGGCTGGAGTGCTTCAGCCGCCACCAGAAGGCCGCGTTGTCGAAACCCGTCGCCGCAGGCGTGGCACTCGCGGTCCGGCACCGCGCGCAGCTTGTCGGCTTCAAGGTAGACGAGACACAGATACTTCATAACCCTCCACCCGTGTGTTAGTCGGGCCGGCGGCGCTTATTTCGACAACTCGGCGATCCGGCGCTCGAGGAACCGGCGTTCGGGGTCGAGGCGCGCCAGCTTCAGCGCGCGCGCGTAGGACGCGCGTGCCTCCTCGAGCTGCCCGAGCCGACGGCACAGGTCGGCACGCGCCGCATGAGCGAGGCGATAGTCCGTCAGTTCGCCGCGCGCCAAGATCGCATCAACGATCGCCAGCGCCGCGGACGGACCGTCGCGCATCGCCAGCGCGACAGCCCGATTCAATTCAATGACCGGTGATGGATTGAGGCCGAGCAGGAGGTCGTACAGACCGACAATTTCGGTCCAGTCCGTTCGGTCCGGCGACGCGGCTTCGGCGTGCAGTGCCGCGACGGCGGCCTGCAGCGTGTACTGGCCCGGTGGACCCTCGCGCAGGGCGCGGTCCACCAGGGCGGCGCCTTCGGCGATCTGCGCGCGATCCCAGAGCGTGCGGTCCTGGTCGTCGAGGAGGATCAGGTCGCCGGACGGCGAGGTTCGCGCCGCGCGCCGCGAATCGTGGAGGAGCATCAACGCCAGCAGGCCGAGCGCCTCCGGCGCCGGCAGCAGATCCACCAGGAGACGGCCGAGCCGGATGGCCTCCGACGACAAGTCGTGACGTGTCAACGTGGCACCTGCGGACGCGGAGTAGCCTTCGTTGAACACCAGGTAGATGACGCGAAGAACGGCGTCGAGGCGGTCGGGCAGTGCGGCTGCTGTCGGCACCTGATACGGAATCCGTGCATCCCGAATCTTGGCCTTCGCCCGGACGATGCGCTGGGCCAGCGTGGCGGGGGCGGTCAGGAAGGCGCTGGCGATCTCCTCCGTGGTCAGGCCGCAGACCTCGCGCAGCGTCAGCGCGACCTGCGCATCGGGCGCAAGAGCCGGATGGCAGCAGGTGAAGATCAGGCGCAGCCGATCGTCTTCGACGCTCGGTTGCTCCGCCCACGCGACCGGATCGACCGTTTGTGTGTCCGCCGCCTCGCCGACTTCGTCGAGCGCGTCGAAGCGCGCGAGACGGCGCCTGGCATCGATCGCCTTGAACCGGCCGGCCGAGACCAGCCATGCCCGCGGGTTGGCGGGCACCCCCTCGCGCGGCCAATGCTCGAGCGCCGCCCGAAAGGCGTCGTGCAGGGCTTCCTCGGCCGCGTCGAAATCGCCGAGCAGCCGGATGAGCGTCGCCAGAATGCGGCGCGACTCGGCGGCGTACACGCCGTTGATCGTTTCGTGAACCGATGCGGTCGCGGTCACCGCGACCGATCACATCATCTTCGGCCGCGCCCGCGCAACCTCACTGGTTGGTGTTGACGATCCACGCGGTCCCGAATCGATCGGTGGCCATGCCAAACCCCGGCGACCAGAACGTCTGTTCGAACGCCATGCTGACGCTGCCGCCGTCGGCGAGCGCATCGAGATCCGCCGCGCCTGGTCCACGCCATCGATGCTCAGCGACACCGCCATCCCCTGCGGCTTGGTGTAGGAGCCGGGCGGGACGTCCGACCCGAGCAGCATTTCGCCGCTGACATCGAGGCGAGTGTGCAGGACCTTGTCGTGCCGCTCCGCCGGCACGGTGGTCTTTGGCGGGGTTTCGCCAAACCTCATGACCGTGACGATTGTTCCGCCGAGCGCCCGTTCGTAAAAAGCGAACGCGTCGGCGCAGTGTCCGCTGAAGAGTAGATACGGCACGACGTTCATTGCCGTCCCCTCCGCCTGAGAGTCGAACGGGCCCGCGGCGGATCGACATCGGGCGGACTGATCGGGCGAATTCCGCCGCAAGCCTGAGTTCGCATACCATCGGTCGCGATGAAACGCGTCAACACGCCGGGTCAAGTCCTGTTTGCGAGCCTGATTGGCACGACCATTGAGTTCTTCGACTTCTACATTTACGCCACCGCCGCCGTGCTCGTCTTTCCGCGCCTGTTCTTTCCCGCCTCCGATCCGGCGTCCGCGACGCTGGCATCGCTGGCGACTTTCGCCATTGCCTTTCTCGCGCGGCCGATCGGATCCGCCCTGTTCGGGCACTTCGGCGATCGCGTCGGCCGCAAGACGACGCTCGTCGCCGCGCTGTTGACCATGGGGTTGTCGACGATGACGATTGGCGTCCTGCCGACCTACGCCACGCTGGGCCTTGCGGCGCCGCTCTGTCTGGCGATCTGCCGATTCGGCCAGGGCCTCGGCCTGGGCGGCGAGTGGGGCGGCGCGGTGCTGCTGGCGGTCGAAAACGCGCCGCCGGGTCGGCGCGCCTGGTACGGCATGTTTCCCCAGCTCGGAGCGCCGATCGGGTTCCTGTTTTCCGGCGGCGTCTTTCTCGTGCTGTCCGCCTGGCTGACCGATCAGCAGTTTTTCGACTTCGGCTGGCGGATCCCATTTCTCGCCAGCGCGGCGCTCGTCATCCTCGGCCTCTACGTGCGGCTGACGATTACCGAGACGCCGGTCTTTCAGCGGCTTGAAGCGCGGGCGCGCGCGAAAATGCCGATGTGGGACGTGATCCGCCACCATTCCGGCATTCTGCTGATCGGGGTGCTGGTGTCGCTGAGCGCGTTCGTGATCTTCTATCTGATGACCGTTTTTGCGTTGTCCTGGGGCACGACGGCGCTGCAGTACAGCCGCGAGAAGTTCCTGATCATCCAGCTGTTCGGGATGGTGTTCTTCGCGCTGACCATCCCGTTGTCGGCGCGGCTGGCCGAAGCCGGGCGCCGCCGCATGCTCATCTGGGTGAACGCCGTGACGGTCGTCTTTGGCTTCGCGATGGCGCCGCTCTTCGCGGCGGGGACCACCGGCGCGGTGTCGATGATGGTGCTCGGCATGTCGCTGATGGGCCTTGTCTACGGGCCGCTCGGCACGCTCCTCTCGGAGCTCTTCCCGACCGCGGTGCGGTACTCGGGCAGCTCACTGACGTTCAATCTCGCCGGCATTTTCGGCGCTTCTCTGGCGCCGTACGCAGCGACGTGGCTCGCGCAGCGCTACGGCCTGCAGTACGTTGGCTACTACCTCTCGGCCGCGTGCATCCTGTCGATCATCGGACTGATCGCCACCCGGGAAACCAAGGACACCGAGCTGTAGTCAGGCGCGGCCGGCGAATTCACGCGAGGTGGTGTGCACCTTGACCTTCTCGCCTTCCTTGATGAACAGGGGCACCCGGATTTCCAGCCCCGTTTCGAGCGTCGCGGCCTTGGTGGCCGCGCCTGCCGTGTCGCCGCGGGCGCCCGGTTCGGTCGACGTCACCGTGAGGGCGACATGCGGCGGGAACTCGAGGCCGATCGGGTTCCCGTTGAACCGCATCACCTGGACCACGACGCCGTCGACGAGCAGCAGGCGGTCGTCCCCCACGACCTCAGCACCGAGCGTCAGCGTCTCGAAGCTCTCCTGATCCATGAAATGGTATCCTGCGGCGTCGGCGTACAGAAATGACGCTGGCGCGGTGACGAGATCCGGCTCCCCGAATTTGTCGCCCGCCTTGAAGGTGCGATCGAAGACCGCCCGCGTGAGGAGGTTGCGCATCTTGATGCGGACGAGTGTCTGGCCGCCACGGGCGGTCGGCTTCGAGATCTCGACGTCGAGACAGTGATACGGGGCATTCTCGAACTCGAAGAACATCTTCCGCTTGAGGTCGATCGCTTCAATCAACGTCGCCATGGCGTCCGCCATTGTAGTGCTGTCGGCGGCGTGCGCCGGATCGCGCGCGCCCGCCCGGGCGGCGTCACTCGTCGAGCGTGCCCGGGTGTCGATGGGATCCGAGCTGCGGTTGACGGCGTGGACCGCCGACGAGCGCGGCGTCACGTCGGCGTTCGACGCGGTCTTCGCGGAATTCGATCGCCTCGAATCGCTGATGAGCACCTGGCGCGAGGGCAGTGACGTCGAGCGGTTGAACGCCGCAGCCGGGGACCACGCCGTGTCCGTCTCCCGGGATGTCCTCTCCGTGCTGCAGACGGCGCACCAGGTGAGCGAGTGGACCGATGGCAAGTTCGACGTGACCTTCGGCGTACTGTCGAACCTGTGGCGCTTCGATCACGATCAGGACAACCGCGTGCCGGACATGAACGAGGTGCGCGCCCGGTTGCCGCTGATTGATTACCGGGCGCTGACGATCGACGAGGGGCGCGGGACGGCGTTGCTGGCGCGCCGCGGCATGCGGGTCAACCTGGGCGGCATCGGCAAGGGATACGCCGTCGATCGCGCCGTCGCGATCATGCGTGCACGCGGCTTCCGCGACTTCATGATCCAGGCCGGCGGCGACATGTACGTTGCGGGCCGGCACGACGGCCGTCCGTGGCGGCTCGGCATCCAGGACCCGCGTGGACCGGAGGGCCACGCCTTCGCGCGCGTCGCGTTGTCCGACAGTACCTTCAGCACCTCGGGCGACTATGAGCGCGCCTTCGTCAAGGACGGCCGCCGGTACCATCACATCATCGATCCGTCGACGGGCGAACCGGCGCAAGGGTGCCGCAGCACGACCATCGTGACGGGTCGCGCCGTCATCGCTGACGGGTTGTCGAAAACGGTCTTCCTGCTCGGCGTGGAGAAGGGAATGGCGCTGCTGACGCGCCTTCACGTCGAGGCCGTCATCGTGACGTCGAAGAACGAAGTGCTGGTTACGCCGGGATTGAAGGGGCGGCTGGAGCTGATTTCGCCGCCGACGGACGCACCTTGAGCAGAATG
>JBPYEE010000633.1:0-4126 GCA_051985095.1 Vicinamibacterales bacterium
CGCCCGGCAAGCACAAGCTCGCCCTGCAGCTCGGGGACGATCTGCACAACACGCTGCCGGGCGCCTGTCAGGTCATCACGGTCAACGTCAAAGGGTAACGCCAGCGATCGGCTCGGGATTCGGAGCGCCCATTCCGGATCCCGATGACCCGACCCTTGACAGTTCCGGATACACAACCGTAGTCATTTGCGTTCGCTTCTAACGGCTGAGCTTAGGTGGCACAACCGTATTCCGCGCGATCATGCGGTGCTGGCGGTGGAACGAAGTTTGATAAGCCCAGCTCTTTGGGCACTCGTGCGCGCGCCCAAGGAGACGTCGGATGGCGGCAGGTACGATCAAGCGACTCGTCCGGGACCGGGGTTTCGGGTTCATTCGCGACGATGCCGGCCAGGAGTGGTTTTTTCATCGCAGCTCGGTGCAAGGCAGCTTCGACCAGCTCAACGAAGGGCAGCGGGTTTCCTTTGAGGAGGAGCCGTCGGCCAAGGGGCCCCGCGCCGGAAACGTCCGTAGCGAAAACTGATCGCGGCGCACGCACACTGATCCTCTTCGACATTGACGGCACCCTTGTGCTCACCGGCGGAGCAGGTGGCCGTGCCATGGCCATCGCGTTCGAGGAATTATTTGCCGTCCGCGACGCGTTTCGAGGCATTCCGATGCCCGGCCGCACCGACCCGTTGATTCTCGCCGATGCCGTCGCCGCTCACCGGATCCCCGAGACCGCCCCGGGCCTCGCGCGGTTTCCGGATGTGTACCTCCGGCATCTCCACCGCGAACTCGATCAACCCGCGCCGCCCGGCGCGCGCCAGGGTGTGATGCCGGGCGTCCGTCCGTTGCTCGAGACGCTGTCGCAGCGCGACGACGTCTTCCTCGCGCTCCTCACCGGGAATTACGAAGCGGCGGCCCGTGCCAAGCTCGAACGGTTCGACCTCTGGCGGTTCTTCACCTGCGGCGCCTTCGGCAGTGACGCCCCCGATCGCAACGGGCTCCTGCTCCGCGCGATCGAACGTGTGTCGGCCTGCGGCGGCCCGCAGGTGAACCCGGCCCACGTCGTCATCATCGGTGACACCCCGCTCGACGTCGCGTGCGCCACGGCAGGCGGTGCACGGTCGATTGCCGTGGCGACCGGGCGACACACGGCGGCCGAATTGCGGGCGGCCGGCGCTGACGTCGTGTTCGAAGATCTGAGCGATCTCGACGCCGTCCTTCGCGCCGTGGCGGGTACCTGAGGTCCACGCGGCCCACGACGGGCAGCTGGCGGAAGCGCCTCGGAGTCGAACCGAGCCTTCCCGCGTGAGCGGGGAGCAACCGATTTTGAAGACCGGGAGGGCCACCGGGCCCCGTTCGCTTCCAGTCTCGATTGTATGCGGAGCGCGTACAGGGAAACGCGGACTGCGTCGACGGATTCCACTCCGCGATCCGCAGCCCGCGGTGGAATGGTCGATCAGCTTTCGATCAGACGAACGTCGCCGGCACGCGGGCCCTTTTGCGACTCCTCGGGCGTGAATTCGACCCGCTGCCCCTCGCGGAGCAACTCGAACACCGCGCCGCGGACGGAGCTGCGATGGAAGAAGTGCTCGATTCCGCCCTCGTCTCGGATGAATCCGAAGCCCTTGTCGATCAGCAGCCGCGCAATTGTTCCGGTTGGCATACCCGAAGCCCTCCGTTCCGAACGCCCCCAGGAGTATCCCGGGGGAACTCAGCCGGTTACGGGCGCCTGCGGGGGGTGAAGAACCGTAATGAGACGCGTGCTCCGGCCGAGCGATACCAGCCGTAGTTGAGCTGGGAAATCCGGGTCAGTCTAGGCACTTCAACCCCGGAAGTCAAGAAGCGGCTACAGGTTAGAGGCGAGGCGTCGACCGGCGAACTTGCCACGTTTCCACGTCATCGTCCTCGTCGTCGTCATCACCATCTTCGTCGTCGCCGTCGTCTTCGTCGTCGCGATCCTCATCGAAATCGTCATCGTCGACGTCGTCGTCGCCGTCTCCCGCCGCGCGCGCGACCGCCGTCATGGTGTCGGTGGCGGCGCCGGCGGTTTCGGCGGGGGATATGTGGTCCAGAAGTGGCGGCCGCATCGCGGACACACCCAGAATTGATCCGGCGTCCAAGGCATCCCCGGTTGTGGATCCCGCAGGTCCATTTCCGCGCCACAGCGCATGCACCGGATCACGATGCCGAGCTGATTCATGTTCGGATTCTATAACATGGCCGGTGTGATACCGGCGCTGGTGCTCGCGGCGGGCCGATCCTCGCGGATGGGGCGTGCCAAAGCCACCCTGCCGCTCGACGACCGCGACACCTTCTTGTCGCGGATTGTCCGGACCCTGCTCGACGCCGCCGTCGACGACGTCGTCATCGTCGTCGGACACGAGGCGCCGGCCATCGTCGACGCGTTTGAACCCGCGCGACTGCCCGCGCGGTTCGTGATCAACCCTGACTACGATCGGGGCCAACTCTCGTCCTTGCTCGCCGGCCTGGCCATCGTCGATCGGCCCGGCGTTGCGGCGGTTCTCGTCACGCTCGTCGACGTGCCGCTCGTGTCGCCGGCGACGGTTCGGGCGGTCATCGAGCGCTATCGCCAGACGGGCGCGCGCGTCGTGCGTCCCACGAGCGGCACCCGCCACGGCCACCCGCTGCTCATCGATCGGTCGCTCTTCGACGCGCTCCGATCGGCGGATCCGATTGCCGGAATGAAACCGATCATCCGTGCCCACGCCAGCCCGGCCGGCGATCTCGCGACGAGTGACGAGGGGGCATTCATTGATATCGATACCGCTGAGGAGTACGCGCGACTGATTAGCGGTCGGTCGACCGGCGGCGCGGGCCTCGGTCCTCCGCGGTCGAGCGGGCCGGCTTGACCGGCCCCGAGAAATCCATCTCATCGTCGTTGCCATGGCGCATTTCAGGTTCGGCATAACCCTGTGCGATCAGCCATATGGCCAGCTGGGCAGACAGGTCGCGCACGGTACGCGGGGTGAACCGGTCGAGCGTCACCCCATCCAGTTCCCGCTCCCTCGGCGTTGCCGTGATTCGAACCCTCACGACCTACTCTTTCCTGCCGACACCACCCGCTGCGTGCGCCGGACGACAGGCGCATAGAAGGAGCAAACCAAGTGCCGACCCGCTTTGCCATCGAACCGCCCATCGAACCGATGCTGGCGCGACTCGCTGACGAGCTGCCGCGCGGGCCGTTTCTGTACGAGCCGAAATGGGATGGGTTTCGGGCAGTCGTGTTTCGCGCCGGCGACGAGCTGCAGATGCAGAGCCGGGACCTGAGGCCGCTGGATCGCTATTTCCCCGAGCTGCACGAAGCGCTGCTGCACGAGATGCCGGATCGATCCGTGCTCGACGGCGAGATCGTCATCGCGAGCGCGCACGGCCTCGATTTCAACGCCCTGCAACTGCGCCTGCACCCGGCGCAGTCGCGCGTGGCGAAACTGGCGAAGGAAACGCCCGCGTCGTTTGTCGCCTTCGACCTGCTCGCCGTCGACGATCGCGACATCCGGGCCGAGCCCCAGTCGGCGCGTCGCGCGATGCTCGAGCGGGCGCTGGCGGGGGCGAAACCGCCGCTCCACCTCACGCCGATGACGCGCGACGTCGCCGTGGCCCGCGAATGGCTGGCGCGGTTCGAGGGCGCGGGCCTGGACGGCGTCGTGGCGAAAGCCGACGAGGCGCCGTATGAACCAGGCAAACGCGTCATGATCAAGATCAAGCACGCGCGGACGGCCGACTGTGTTGTCGCCGGCTTCCGGTGGCACAAGGCCGGACACCACGAGTTGATTGGATCGCTCCTGCTCGGGCTGTACGACGCCGGCGGACGGCTGCACCACGTGGGCGTCACCTCGTCGTTCACCATGGCGACACGCCGGGCGCTCGTGCAGGAGCTCGCGCCGCTCCGCGCGGACGCACTGAACGCGCATCCGTGGCGCGACTGGGCGGACGCAGACGCCCACGCGGTCGCGCGCATGCCGGGTGGGCAGAGCCGGTGGAGCGCGGGCAAGGACCTCTCATGGGAGCCGCTTCGCATCGAGCGCGTCTGTGAGGTGAAATACGACCACATGCAGGGCGACCGGTTCCGGCATGCGGCCGTGTTTCAACGATGGCGTCCCGACAAAGCGCCGCGCGACTG
>JBPYEE010000634.1:0-19985 GCA_051985095.1 Vicinamibacterales bacterium
TCGGTTACGCGGCTGCTGAACCGGGCGGCAATCGATCCCTCCGCGATTCGGTTCTCGATGTCCGGCCGGACCCAGTATTTGATGGTGCGTTTCAGAGCTGGCCGCCGGTGCACGACCGTGACGTGGGCGCCGCTGCGGTGCAGCTCGAGCGCTGCCTCGGCGGCGGAGTTCCCGCCGCCGACCACCACGACGCGCTGGCGGTAGTAGGGGTGCGGCTCGGAGTAATAGTGGTGGACATGCGGCAATTCCTCGCCGGGAATGTTGAGCCACACCGGATGGTCGTAGTAGCCAATCGCGAAGATCACGTGACGCGCCAGGCGCACGCGGCGGACGCCTTTTGACGACCGCGTTTCGATCTCGAAGGTCCGCTCCGCCTCGTCGCGGGTCACCGCCAGCACCTGCTCGTCGAACGCGATCTGGAGGTCGAACCGGTTGACGACCTTGCGGTAGTAGATGAGCGCCTCGCCACGCGTGGGCTTGCTGAAGGGCGAGACGAACGGCACGCCGCCGATTTCGAGCAGCTCCGGCGTCGTGAAGAAGATCATCTGGGGCGGGAACCGGTAGATCGAGTTGACGAGGACGCCCTTCTCGAGCACCTGATAGTCGAGGTCGTGCTTCTTCGCGGCAATCGCCGCCGCGAGCCCGGATGGTCCCGCGCCGACGATGATGACGTCTCGGACAGACATGGCTCCGATGATAACGCGCGGATCGGTCGCGCCCGTGCGCGGCGACCGATCTCAGCGCCGGGGGCCGGCCGGCACGGGGCCGGTGGCGCCGCCGGCGGGCGCTTTGGGCAGCGAAATCAGGTTCGCCAGCAGCTGATAGGCGCCGACGGTGCCGGCCGGCAACTGGCGCCACAGGCCGAGCCCGAGGTAGATCCAGCGGCCGGTCCCGACTCGGGCCTCGACGAAGGAGCCGAGTTTTTCGCCGGGGTTGTCGGCGAACGAATCGGTCATCGACACGAGATCGACATACTTCGGATCCTTGTCGCCGAGGAAGTACAGCCCGCGCTCCTGGACCCAGTTCGCCCAGGTCGCCGGGCCGATCTTGTTCGGGAAGTTGAACACGGGATCGGCCGGGACCAGGACCTTCACCGGCACGGTCTCATCGGAAACACGGTTGCCGCTGACCTGCGCCGGATATGGGCCGAACTGCTGCTGGTTGAACTCGAACTTGTTGTACTGCACGATCACCGTGCCGCCGCGATCGGCATAGTCGAGCAACCGTCGGTTGTACGCGCGCAGATCCGCGCGCCGTTCGTAGGCGCGAACGCCGGTCACGATCACGTCGTACTTCGACAGATCGCCCCACGCCAGCTCGTCCCGGTCGATGAACGCGAGCCGCGCCCCCAGCTGCTCGATCGCCGGCGGCACCTGATCGCCCACGCCAACGACGTAGCCCACCGACAGATTGGGCGTGGTCTTCACGTCGACGACCTCCACGGTCGTCTCGGCCGGTTTGATCACCTGGCGCCGCTGGATGTGCGGATACTCGATCTCCTGGTAGCCGGTCGCGAACCGAGCGGCGCCGGTCTCCCCCGATGTCACGACGGCGCGCAACGCATAATCGCCCACGCGCGCCGTTGCCGGCGCCGTCACGACGAAGCGCGCCGTCAGCGATTCGTCCTCGTGCGCAAACGGCAGGGTCACGCTGGCCGGCGTCGGCCGCCACCCCGGGGGCACTTCGAGGGCGACGCTCGCCGAGACCGCGCCCTTCGTCCCGTTGGTGACCGTCACGTGCACTTCGCGCTCAATCGGCTTCGGGTCCGACCCGGGCGCGGGAATGACCAGCAGCGATGGCGTCGTTTTGACCGAAAACGCCGGCACGACGTTCAGCTCCATCCGCTTGTCGCCGTTGTAGAGGTCCCTGACGTACCGGAACTGGACCGGCGCATCTTTCGTGACCTCGACGCCTCCGGCCAGGACGGTGAAGGTCACATGGAACGGTGTGGGGGCGAATGGCACGCCGAAGGGCACGCCCGCATCGAACACGTTGATGGCCGGGTTCGACGGATGGGCCCAGTAGTTGTCGGTGAAGTAGGGCGACGTCGGTGTGGCGGTCTTCGGCACGCTTGCCTCGGCGCTGCAGGTGTAGACGGCGCCGACGGCCAGGGTATTCGCCGCGCAGGCCGGGGAACCATCGAATCCGGCGACGGCGACCTTCGCGACCGTCACCTCCGACGGCCCGCGGTTGACGGCGAGCAGGGACAACCGGATGGGCTGACCGGCGATGATCAGGCCGTCGTCGGCCACCGCGTCAAACGTCAACTGGTGGGCCGCCAGAACCGCGTCGGCGTAGTCGCGCTCCTTGTTCTTCAGCCGGAAATCGATTTCGTACCGGGCCGCGCTGGTTAGTCGCATCGATCCGAGCTGGGCGCGCAGCGATCGCAGCGCCGTGAGCCCGGCCTCAATCGGCGTGGCCGTCAAGGCGTCCTGGCCGTTCGCGAACGCGTCTCGTGCCAGCTCGGCCTGCTGCGCGATGGCGGCCAGGCCAGCCGTCAGCGCCTCCGGCGGATTCGAACCCGCGTATTGCGCCAGACCCGCCAGGCTCTCGTCGATGCCGTCGAAGAGCCCGCGTTCGTCCCGTTGCCGCTGGCCGGGGATCGTCGAGTCGACCAGCTGATAAGCGAGCGACCCGCCGCCGAACCCACGGCCGCCTCCGAACCCTGGCAGCGGCGGCAGGAAGTTGGCGCCCTGACACTTGTGATTGCTGCGCGCATCCGTGCCGATGTCGGTGTAGGTGCGCCCCAGCAGTTCGTCGTACTCGCCCGTGCTGACGCGGGTGACCTTCGCGCCGGTCGGCTCGGTCGGCGGCGGGCCGCCGCCGCGGCGACCGCCCCCGGCCGGAACGACTCCGAACCCGGCCGAAAAGTACAGCTTCTTCGGCTTCCACGGCTGGAGCCCCTGCGCGATCTGCTCCGGATATCGAGCCGGATCGCCGGCGGCGCCGTAGGCTTCGCGCACCAGCACCGTCGTGGCTTCGTGCGCCCGATCGCCGCCGCGTCCCTGAATGTTCATCGTGACGAGGACGTCGGGCCGAAACATCCGGATGAATCGGACATAGTCACCGATGATCTCGTCGCGGCCCCACTTATGGATCACTTCCTCCGGATCGAAGGAATAGCCGTAGTCGATTGCGCGTGTGAAGTACTGCTCGGCCCCGTCGATCCGGTGGGCCGCCATTAGCTCCGACGTCCGCAGCACGCCGAGATCGCGGAAGAGTTCCGGTCCGATCTCGTTCTGGCCTCCTTCGCCACGGTTGTTCTGGACGTCGATCGTGCGCACGCCCAGCCCGTGCGCCATGAGGGCCAGCAGCGCGTTGGTCTCGTCGTCGGGATGCGCCGGTGCCTGCATGAAGGTCGCCGCCACGTTCAGCTTGCGAATGGCGAGGCCGAGCGCCACGTGACCGCTGTCGGCGGAGACCACCGAAAACGCCATGCGATTCTGGGCAGCGCCGCCCGAGATCGACACGGCTGCAATGAGGATGGAAAGAATGATCGCGCGGGTCATCGTGTGAGATCTTACCTAGGCGGATATAGGACCGAATTGGTCGGCATATGACCATCCAGCGCGGTGTCCGACCCGTTCGGCCCCGCCCAGTGCCCGCTCGCTGAAAGCATAATCGCGCAAGCCGTTCACCCTCTATGATTTAGCGCATGCGCACACCGACCAAGTATATCGAGAAGGGACTGCAGCTCGCCGCCGGCGGCGCCTGGGTTGTGTTCAGAAATCTCAACCGAATCCACCCGGCCCCTGCCTTTACGCCGAAGTGGTCCGACAAACCGCTTCTCAAATCGTACGAGAAAACGAAGCCGCCGCTTGGTTGGCCGCGCCAGACCGATTCGCTCTGCCCGATGTGCGTCCGCGAGGCGCGGCAGGCGATTCTCGACGGCAAGAAGGACGTCAGCGTGCTGCTCAGCGAGAAGGTCGGCGAGATCAAGGCGACCATCCTCGAGCGCGACGGCAAGATCTTGATGGTCAAGGACTGCCCCATTCACGGCCACTACGAGGACGTGATGGCGATCGACACCGCGTTTTTCAAGCACCTCGAAGAGGTCTTTCCCGGCCGCGACATCCGCGCGCACAGCGACGAGACGCTGCACAACCACGGCAGCTCGACGATCAAGCATGGCCGCGGCGCGGTGCTGACGGTGGACCTCACCAACCGCTGCAACATGATGTGCGACCCCTGCTTCATGGACGCGAACCAGGTCGGGTTCGTGCACGAGCTGTCGTGGGACGACATCAAGATGGTGCTCGACAACGCCATCAGCATCAAGCCGCGCCGCCAGATGTCGGTCCAGTTCTCGGGCGGGGAGCCGACGATCTCGCCCCACTTCCTCGACGCGGTCCGGTACGCCCGCGCCGTCGGCTACAACTCGGTGCAGGCGGCGACCAACGGGATTGAATTCGCCAAGAGTCCTGAGTTCGCCAAGGCCGCGGCCGACGCCGGGCTGCGCTATGCGTATCTGCAGTTCGACGGCATCGGCAACGCGGCGAACTCGCACCGGCGGGTGGGCAACCTGTTCGACGTGAAGCTGCGCGCCATCGAGAACCTGTACAGCGCCGGGGTCGACATCGTGCCGGTCATCACGATTGTCAACGGCGTCAACAACGAGCAGGTCGGCCGCGTCATCGAGTTCGCGCTCGACAACCCGAAGAAGATCAATTTCCTGTCGTTCCAGCCGGTGAGTTTCACCGGCCGCGACGAGGAGATCACCGACGAGCGCCGCCAGGCGCAGCGCTACACGCTCTCGCACCTGGCGCACGATGTCAAAAACCAGACGGGCCTCGGCGAGCCGACGCGCGACTGGTTCCCGATCTCGTTCATGGGCACTTTCACGGACTGGGCCGACGTCACGCACGGCGCCGAGAAGGAATTCGGGCAGCTGACGTGCGGGTGCCACCCGAACTGCGGCGTCGGCATGGCGCTGATGATCGACAAGGAAACGAAGGAAGCGGTGCCGGTCACCGCCTTCCTCAAGGCGGAGCAGCTTGCGAAGGACGTCGCCGCCGTGACCGACGCCGGCCGCGGGCGCTTCCTGTCGAATCTGGGGATGGCGCTCGCGCTGATGCGCAACTACGATGCGTTCAAGGCGCCGACGCACTTCAAACTGACCGACCTGCTGAAGAAGTTCGACAAGACCTTCGGCGCCACCAAGTCAGCCGAAGCGGGCAAATACGGGCGCGTCGAAGGCGATCGCACCCGGCAGGACATCGACAAGCGCCGCGCCGATCGCTGGAACTTCCTGTTCATCGCGGGCATGTGGTTCCAGGATCTCTTCAACTACGACTTCCGCCGCACCGAGATGTGCATCATTCCGTACGCAACGCAACAGGGGGAGATTTCCTTCTGCGCGTACAACACCGGAATCGGGTGGCGCAACATCATCGAGAAGATGCACATGACCGCCACGCTCACCAAGTGGTACGAGGAGCACGGCCGTCATGAGATCTTCGCGGGCGGCAAGGCGGTGCCGCTCAACTCGATCGAACACTCGCTGCTGTTGAACGAAGAAGCGGTCCGCGCCGGTGCCCAGACCGACCTTGACGAGCGCGGCATCGCGAAGAACGCGCGAGAGGAGAAGGCCAGGGCGCGGGCTCACAAAGAAGAGCAGGAGAGCAAGCACCACGCGGACATGGCCAGACTGTACCGGCAGCACGGGTTGAAGGAGCAGCCGACGATTCAGATTCAGGGTCTCGGCGGCAAGAAGAAGGCCTCCGAACCGGCGCCGGTGTTGCACAAGCCGATCGTCTGACCGAACGACCTCGCGGCCCGGCGCGGGGTCGGCTCAACCGCGCCGCTTACCGCGACGCCGGAACCACCGCCGGGGCCGCGGGCACGGCTGCGATGACTTCGATCTCGAGCAGCAGCTCGGGTCGGGCCAGACGCACCACCTGGACGAGCGTGCTCGCGGGCGGCTGCGTCACGAGGTACTTCGCCCGAACGTCGCGGATGGCCTGTGCCTGCGACATGTCGGTCGTGTACGTATTCATCTTCACCACGTCGGAAAACTTCGCTCCGGCGGCAGCCAGCGCCGCCTCCAGGTTCTTGAACACCTGCTCGGCCTGCGCTTTCATGTCGCCGCCGCCGACCAGGTTGCCGCTCTTGTCGAGCGCGATTTGACCGGAGATGTAGATCATCTTCGCCGGGCCGCTGACCTCGACGACGTGCGTATAGCCGGTCGGCGTCGAGAGGGTCGGCGGATTCGTGCGTTTCACCTGCGGCGGCCGGCTCTGCGCCGCCGCGAGCAGGGGCACCATCATCGTCCATGCCGCAATCGCCAGGATTCTCATCGTCGGCTCCTTCCCTCACATCCCGCGCTTTTTCGTCGACGGTCTGGGCGGCGGTCCCGGTCGATACTCGATCATCACGTCGCTGATGGCGGCAATCACGCGGCCCGGCTGCGTGAACGTGGTCGACCCGTCCTGCCGCTCAACCGTCAGTTTCTCGCCGAGAATACTCACCTGCGACTCGCCTTCGGGGACGGCGATGGAAATCTTCTCGTCGCCAATCGGCGCCACGGCTTTCACCCCGCCGGGGCCGGCGCCGCCCGCGATGCGATCCAATAGATCGCCCGCCGTCCGGAACTCGCTCATCGCCACGGCGCGGCTGATGAGCGTGTTGTCCATCGTCAGGACGCCGATGCTGACCGTATACCGCGCGTACGCCCGGCGCGCCCGGACGTCCTCTTCCGAGTAGGTGTGGCGGTTGTGGAGATCGAAGGTCAGCGTCAGGACACCGCGGTGGGGCGGCAGCTTGATGAGGACGCCCTCGGCCGGGTCGCGACCGATGCTCACCTCGCAGAAGACCACGTGCGTCGTCACCCCGGTGCCGAGTGGCGTGGGGCAGATCACCTCCGGCGCCTCTCGTTTCGGCGGCCCGGCGGGCGGAGCCGACCGCCGGGGGGTCGGCGGCTGCGCCGACAGTGACGCCGCGCACGCCCAGATCAGGACGGCGACAGGAAAGGTTCGCATCATGGTTCGCGATCCATCGACAGCTCCTAATGCGTCGGCGCCGGGGCCGATTTCAACTGCGCATCGAAGAAATCTTCGACTCGATGCCAGGCGTCCCGCAGCACGTGCTCGCGCGTGAAGTAGTGGAACTCGCCCGGATACGTCATGAACGACACGAGGTCGCCCTTCCCTTTCTTCAGGAGCTCGTCAATGAGCCGAACTGAATGGAGATATGGCACGTTCACGTCCGAGGTGCCGTGCAGGACGAGCAGCGGATGCGCCAGTCGATCGACATGGGCGATGGGCGACGCATGCGCGTACACGTCGGGGTGCTCGTCGGGCGTGCCGATCCGGCTGGCGGTCCAGCTGCCGTGGTACGGGTCGTCGTAATACATCGCGTAGTCGACCACACCCGCCACGTCGACGGCGGCTCGATACAACGTCGGCTGATCGGTCACGGCGATGAGCGTGAAGAAGCCCCCGTAGCTCAATCCCCACACGCCGATGCGGTCGCTGTCGACGTAGCTGAGCGTCTTGAGGTAATAGGCCGCCATCCACGCGTCCTTCGCGTCGTTGCCCCCGACATCCATGTAGACGCCCTGACGCCAGTCGCGGCCGTAGCCGATGCTGCCCCGGTAGTCGGGCGCGAAGACCACGTAGCCCTTCTGCAGCAGGTACTGGTGGAAGCTGTAGTAGACGGCGTAATTCCGCTGGACGTGCCACCCGTCGTAGTTCTGATTGATGCCGTCGCCGTGAATCCAGACGATGGCCGGATGCTTGCGCGACCGGTCGAGGTTCTTCGGCACGAACAACCAGCCGGGCACCTGCTGCCCGTCCGGTCCGGTGTAGTGCACGAACTCGGGCTCGACGAAGGCCGTGCGATCGATCGAGGCGGGCATGGATTGCGACAGCCGCGTCGACTGGCGCGACCGGACGTCGATGACAAAGAGATCCGCGGAATTGTGCGGATCGGTGTGTTGATAGACGATCTTCGTACCGTCGGGCGACCAGATCGGCGCGGTGTCCGTCCCGCGGCCGGTCGTCAGCGTCGTGACTTTGCCGTCCAGCGAGACGATGCCCAGATGACGGTCGCCGGGCTGGTTAGGCTCGTTGGCATCGAACGCGATGCGCGTGCTGTCCGGGGCCCACGACGGCCGCCACGCTTCGAATCGGCCCTGCGTCAACTGTTTCGCTTCTCCGCCGCCAGCGGGCATCGCGTAGACGTGGTCCCAGCCGTCGCGGTCGGAGAGAAACGCGATCCACTTGCCATCGGGCGAGGGCAGCGCGCCCGGTTCGGCCTGTCCCGGAATGCTCCAGAACTTCGCGTCGACGTCTTCGTGCAGCGTCTTTCGTTCCGCGGTCAAATCGCCGAACACAATCGTCCGCCGCTTGAAGTCGGACGACTGGCGGTCGCCCGTCCAGTGGGTGGCGTCGACCCACCGCATGCCGCCGAACCCGCCGGTGCGCGCGAGCCGCGAGGGACCGCTCCCTGGGGCGTCTCGGCCAGCCACCGGAACGACGAACGTCTCGCCCGGTTTGCGCTCGGCGATGGTGTAGATGATCTTCGCCCCGGAGTACGGCGGTGTCTGTTCATGCCGGATCGTCTCGACTCCGGCATTGAAGACCAGATGCGTGCCATCAGGGGTCCACGAGACGCCGCCGACGTTCGCCTCGGCGCGCGCAACGATCGTCTCGGCGCCGCTCGTCAGCGAGCGGACGACGATGTCGCGATTCCTGACGAACGCGACGTGTGACCGATCCGGGGACGGTGTGATGAGGGTCTCGGCTGCGGCACTCGTCCACACGGCCGAGGGCTGACCGCCAGCGACAGGGGCCTGCCAGAGGTCGCCGCCGCGCGGGAAGTAGACGCGCTGACTGTCGGCGCTCCAGAAGAATCCGCCGCCGGCGACGCCCTCCGCAAACGACGTCACCGGTGCGGCGTCGACGTAGATGTTCGCGATGCCGGCGCGCTCCGACAAATATGCAACGTGACGGCTGTCGGGTGACCACACAGGCGCCGACGGATGGCGGATGTCGATGAGCTGCTCGATGGTCAGCGAACGCATCGGCGCCGCCTGCGCCATGAGAAGCACGGCCGCGGAAACTACACAGAGACGTTTCATGTCCGACCTCGTGCAGCAAGTATCCAACTTTTCGGAGCCATCCCGTACAGCTGGGTGTTTTTTGCTGCGAAATATTGTCCGCCACGCCGGGTCGTTTGTTAGCTTTGGGGGTCGCAGGAGGATCTGCATGAAGCGGATTGTCAGGTGGCTCGTGATTATCGCAGGGGTCAGCGCCTCAACGGCGCCGGTGCTGGCCCAGATCCAGACTGGAAGCATTCTCGTCAGAGCAACCGATGAACAGGGTGCCCTCACGCCGGGCGTGACCGTCACAATCAGCAGCCCGGTCCTCATCTCCGGCACGATGGTCGGCGTCACCGACGCCGTCGGCGTCTACCGGTTTCCGTCGCTCGTGCCCGGCACCTATTCAGTCCGGCTCGAGCTCCAGGGTTTCCAGACGGTCGTGCGTGAGAACGTGCAGGTGCTCGTCGGCCAGACGATACCGGTCGAACTGCAGTTAAAGGTCGCGACCGTCGCCGAAACCGTGACCGTGTCGGGCGCTTCGCCGGTTGTCGATACCACGAGCGCGACGGTCAACGTCACACTGAGTCAGCAACTGCTCCAGGCGACGCCGGGCGGACGCGACATCTGGGCGTTGACCGAATACAAGGTCCCCGGCCTCGTCATGAGCCGCCCGGATGTCGGCGGCACCTCCGGGGGGCTGCAGGGCACCTACACCGCACGCGGGACGACGAGCGCGCAGAACACGCAGTACCTGAACGGCGTGAACGTCGGCGATCCGTCGGCAATCGGCGCCGCCGGGTTCTACTACGACTTCGACGCCTTCGATGAGATTCAGGTGTCGGTCGGCGCGCACGACATTACCGTTCCGACGGGGGGCGTCTTCCTGAACATGATCACGAAGAGCGGCGGCAACAGCTGGGCAGGCCAGGGCGCGTACTACTGGGAGGGCCAGCAGACCCAGGCCGGCAACGTCGATCAGAATCTGCAGAATTACGGCTTCAATCCGATCACCGGCGCCGTCAGCTTCGTCTCGGACGGGACGTTCTTCATCGGTGGGCCGATCGTGCAGGACAAGGTTCGGCTCTTCACGTCGTTCCGCGACTGGCGGGTGCATGTGAACACACCGGCCGCCTTTTCCGAGACGCTCCTCGATCAGACGAACATGACCTCGGGGCTGGTCAACCTGACCTACCAGCTGAACGACAAGAACAAAGTCACCGCCTTCTATACGCGTCAGTACTACAAGAAGCCGAACCGCTTCCTGACCAGCGCCACCGTGCCGTCGACCAATTTCGACAGCGAGTCGGTCTCCGATGAAGACGATGTGTTCGACGTCGTCCAGGGACTGTGGAATTCCGTGATCACGAAGCGGCTCTTCATGGACGCGAGAGTCAGCTTCAACAACATCAACTTCCCGCTGAAGTTCAACGGCACGAAGCAGTCGCTCACCGACCTCTCCACCGGCATCCTGTTGAACAATGAAGCGTCGCAGTCGCTCGCGATCCGCCGTCGTTTCGAGGCGAACGCGACGTTCAACTACTACATGGATCAAGGGGCCGGCGGTCGCCACGAGTTCAAGTTCGGATTCGACGAAGCGCACGCGCCGGTCCAGACCGAAACCGATCGCTGGGGCGACGTGGCGCTGAACTACCGCAGCCTCCCGAGCGGCAACACGCCGGCCGGTGCGGCGACGGTTACCCTGTACAACACCCCGGTCGTCTCGCTGTCCTCAACCGACGTCACGTCGCTCTTCGTCCAGGATGCGTACATTCTCAACAAGCTGACGATCACCGGCGGCGGGCGTCTCGAGCGGCTGGTCTCCTATCTGCCCGCGCAGTCGAGCCCGGCGACCGAATGGGCCGCCGACGGGATCGGCGGATTTCCGACCCTGCCGCGCAGCTTCCCTGCCAGCGGCAACATCATCCACTGGTGGAACTTCGGTCCGCGGGTCAGCGCCGTCTACGACGTGGAGGGGACGGGCCGCACCGCCCTCCGCGCCTCCGCCGCCCGCTACTACTACGTCCTGAACTCCGCGGCGGTGAACCCGGTGAACCTGAACGCGACCTACAGCGAGCAGTACAACTGGGTCGACAAGAATGGCGACCTTCAGTTCCAGCCGGGGGAACAGGTCGGCACGCCCATCATCACCAGCGCCGCCAACACCACCTTCGATCCAAACTTCAGCCGCCCGTACACGAACGAGTTCACGGCGGGCCTGGATCGCGAGATGCCGGGGAACACGAAGCTGAGCGCCACCTTCACCTACCGCGCGGAAAAGAACCTGCAGGGATACGTGAACACCGCCGTCCCGAACAGCCTGTTCCCGGCGCGAACGACCATCGACCCGGGTCCCGACGGCGTGATCGGCACGGCCGACGACAGCACGATCACCACCTACAACCGCACGAACCCGGCCACGCAGATTCTGATCAACAACGATCCGACGCTCGTGCAGACCTACAAGGGCGTCGAGATCACGGCGACCAAGCGGATGGCGAACCGATGGCAGATGCTGGCCGGCCTGACGCTCTCGCGATCCCGGCAGGACAATCAGAGCGAAGCGACCAGCACCGGGGCGCTGACCTCCGGGCCGAACACGCTCATCAACACGAGCGGTCCGATCACGACGGACGTGCCGGTGCAGTTCAAGCTGACGGGCACCTACATCCTGCCGCGGGACATCGCGCTGGCAGCTAACTTCCGGTCGCAGAGCGGCACGCCGTACAACCGTCAGCTGAGCGTGCCGATGACCTTCGGCGGGAGCGCAACCGTCAACGTCGAGCCGTACGACTCCGATCGGCTGCCGGCCCTCACCACGCTGGACCTGCAGGCGTCACGGCAGTTCAATCTGGGCAACAACCGTTCCCTGAACGTGGTCCTGGCGGTCTCGAACGTGACCAATGCCAACACCGTCTGGTCGGTTCGCACGCTGACGGGCCTGGCCTCGTTCCGGCTGGCGGGGAACCCGACGGGATTGTTGAACACGTATCCGCAATTCGGGGCGCCGACAAACATTCTCGGGCCGCGGATCGCGCGGATCGGGGCGACGTTCAGATTCTAGTCAGTCTTCGATGCACGCGAGCCCCGCTCCTGACTGTTCAGTCAGGGCGGGGATCGCGCCGCGGTGCTTGATCAATTCGAGGAACTCCATCCGCGTCCGCGCGTTCGTTCTGAACGTGCCGAGCATCGCACTGGTGACGGCGAGCGAGTTCTGCTTCTCGACGCCGCGCATCGACATGCACAGATGAGTCGCCTCCATGACGACGGCCACGCCAAGCGGCTCGACTTTGTCGCGAATCGTTTCGGCAATCTGATTCGTGAGGCGTTCCTGCACCTGGAGGCGCCGCGCGAACACATCGATGAGCCGCGGAATCTTGCTGAGCCCGATGACGCGCGTGCTGGGGATGTAGGCGACGTGGCACTTGCCGAAAAACGGCAGGAGATGGTGTTCGCAGAGGCTGTAGAAGTCGACATCCTTCACGATCACCATCTCGCTATAATCGACAGTGAACAGTGCGTTGTTGAGCACGCCTTCGATGTCGGCGTCGTACCCGCTCGTCAGGAACCGAAATGCCTGTTCAACGCGCTTCGGAGTGTTGCGCAGCCCTTCGCGGGTCGGATCCTCGCCGAGTTCCGCCAGCAGCCGCCTGATCAAGTCCTGCATCGCCCTCTTATTCTATCTCCCCTTATTTGAGGCGCCGGCGACCGCGCAGGGTGCAGACCAGCTGTATGCCGATCGCGCCAACCTGGCGAGTGCGCGGAAAGCGGCCGACGCCTGGAAGGCCGATCTTGCCCGTGATCCGCACAACTTCGAGGCAGCGTGGAAGCTGGCGCGGGCCGATTACTGGCTTGGCGGGCACGCGGCCCCGACCGACGCGCGCGCGATTTACGAGAGCGGGATCAAAGCGGCGCGCACGGCCGTCACCCTCCAGGGCGACCGCGCGGAAGGGCATTTCTGGATGGCCGCCAACATGGGCGCGCTGGCCGAGTCCGGCGGTATGCGCGAAGGGCTCAAATACCGGGACGACATCAAATGGGAACTCGAAAAGGTGCTGCGAATCGATCCGGGGTTCCAGCAGGGATCCGCCGATCGGGCACTGGGCCGCTGGTATTTCAAGGTGCCGCGGCTGCTCGGCGGCAGCCACCGCGAAGCGGAAGCCCACCTGCGCAAGTCCCTCAAGTACAACGCCAACAGCACGGCGTCGCATTTCTTCCTCGCCGAGCTGTTGATCGCGGATGGCCGCAAGGATGAAGCGCGAACGGAGCTCGAAGGCGTGCTGGCGGTGCCGGACCACGATCCCGTGTGGGGACCGGAGAACGACGAATTCAAGGTACAGGCCCGCACCCTGCTCGCGCGTCTCCGTTCGCGGAAGTAACCCGCGTCAGCTCGGATACGTATAGAACCCGCGTCCTGACTTGCGGCCGAGGTATCCGGCGAGCACCATGCGTTTCAGCAGCGGCGGCGGCGCGTACGCCGGCTCCCGGAATTCGTCGAACATGATGTTCGCGATGTAGTACGTCGTGTCGAGGCCGACGAAGTCGAGGAGCGTAAACGGACCCATCGGATATCCGCAGCCCAGCTTCATTCCCTTATCGATGTCTTCAACCGTCCCGAGGCCGCGTTCGTACGCCCGGATCGCATCGAGCAGATACGGCACGAGCAGGCGGTTGACGATGAACCCGGGCCGATCGGGCGCCGTGATCGGCTCTTTGCCGAGCGACCGCGCAAACGCCATGAGGGTCTGGTACGTCTCATCGCTCGTCGTCAGCGCGCGAATCACCTCGACGAGCTTCATGAGCGGCACCGGGTTGAAGAAGTGCAGCCCGCCGAACCGATCTGCCCGCTTCGTGGACGCGGCCAGCTCCGTGATGCAAAGGGAGGACGTGTTGGAGACGAGGATCGTCTCCGGCTTCACGATCGATTCGAGGGCGCGGTAGGCGGTTCGCTTCTCGTCGAGGTTCTCGACGATGGCTTCGATGACCAGATCGCAGCCGGCGAGGGCCTCGAACGTGGTCGTCCCGGAGAGGTTCGCCAGCGTCGTGTCGCGGACGTCGGCTGACGTCTTCCCTCGAGCCACGCCCTCGTCGAGGAACCGCTTGATCCGGCCGAGTCCTTTCTGCAAGTAGGTGTCCTCGATCTCGCGGACGATGGTGCGGTATCCAGCCGTCGCACTCACCTGCGCGATGCCAGCGCCCATGAGCCCGCATCCCAGCACGCCGACCGTCTCGATTTTCATGTCGGTCCTTCGTTGCTACATCGTTTCCACAACGGCGGCGATGCCCTGCCCGCCGCCGATGCACGCGGTTGCCAGGCCGCGTTTCTGCCGGCGCCGCCGGAGCTCGTTGACCAGCGTCAGCAACAGGCGCGTGCCGGACATGCCGAGCGGGTGTCCAAGCGCAATCGCGCCACCGTTGACGTTCACCCGTTCGCGGTCGAGACCCAGCTCCTTCTCCACCGCCAGGTACTGACCGGCAAAGGCCTCGTTGACTTCAATCAGGTCCATGTCATCGAGCGACAGAGCGGCCCGCGACAACACCGCCCGGACGGCTGGTGCCGGGCCCATGCCCATGAGTGACGGCTCGACGCCAACCGCCGCCCACTCGACGAGGCGGGCGACCGGCCGCAGCCCGCGGCGATCCACCGCGTCGCGCGACGCGAGGATCAGCGCGGCGCCGCCGTCGACGATGCCACTGGCGTTGCCGGCGGTGACGGTGCCGTCTTTCCTGAATGCGGGTGGGAGGCGCGCGAGGATTTCGATCGTCGTGTCGGGCCGCAGGTGATCGTCGCGGTCGACGACGCGGACGCCCGTTCGTCCCGGGACCTCGACGGGCACGACCTCGTCGATGAAGCGCCCCTCGCGCCATGCCTGCGCCGCCAGTTGCTGGCTGCGCAGCGCATAGCAGTCCTGCTCGGCGCGCGTGATGCCGTACTTCGCGGCGCAGTTCTCGGCCGTCATCGCCATCGTGCAGCCGCAGTAGGAATCGAGGAGTGCTTCCCACAGCGAGTCTTCGAGCTTGCCCTGCCCGAGTTTCAGGCCGGTCCGCAGCCCCCGGATGACGTGCGGGGCCTGGCTCATGCTCTCGATTCCCCCGGTCAGCACGACCCCCGCTTCACCAAGTTGAATCAGCTGGGCGCCGCTCACGGCGGCCTGAATCCCCGATCCGCAGAGGCGATTGACGGTGAGCGCGGGCACGTCGACGGGGACGCCGGCCTTCAAGGCGACGTGGCGCGCGCCGTAGATCGCATCGGACGAGGTGTGCAGAACGTTGCCGATCACCGTGTGTTCGACCCAGTCGGCCTCGACCCCGGTTTTCTGGAATGCCGCGCGCGCAGCGAGTGCGCCGAGCTCGATCGCCGACACGTCCTTCAGCGCGCCGACATACCCGGTCATCGGCGTGCGCGCGCCACCGATGATGAAGACTTCGGGTTTCACGTTCATGGGAAGGTCGGCCTCCGTCATTGAGCGCTCAGGTTGACCGGTTCAGGGTCGATCGTCGATGAACCGCGCTATCGCATCACCCGTCTCCTTCGTGCCGAGCGATCCGCCGATTTCTTTCGTGCCGATGCCGGCCACCACGGCGTGCTTGACGGCCGCCTCGACCGCCGCGCCTTCCTGCAGCAGGCCGAGCGTTTGCAGCATCAGGCTGGCCGACAGGATTGCCCCCATGGGATTGGCAACGTTGCGGCCCGCCAGCGGGGGCGCTGATCCGTGAACGGGCTCGAACATCGACGTTCCGCCGGGATGCAGGTTGCCCGAGGCAGCCAGGCCGAGCCCGCCCTGCAGCGCCGCGCCGAGGTCGGTGATGATGTCGCCGAACAGGTTGTTGGTCACGATGACGTCGAACTGCGCAGGATCCTGAATCAGCAGCAGCGCCAGCGTATCGATGTACAGATGCCGCGGCTCGATTTCCGGATATTGCGGAGCGACTTCACGAAAGACCCGCTGCCACAGCGCGTGGCCGTCGGCCATGGCATTGCTCTTGTCGGCCATGCACACGCGGCGATGGCCGTTGGCGCGCGCGAACTCAAACGCATGCCGAACGATGCGGTGCACTCCCTTGTAGGTATTGACCTCTTCCTGTAATGCGATTTCATCATCGGTTCCCGGCTTGAACCGGCCGCCGACGCCAACGTAGACCCCCTCGGTGTTCTCGCGAAAGACGACGAAGTCGACGTCGGCGGTGGTCCGGCTCTTCAGAGGGCAGAGGCGATCGTCGAGGAGGCGCACCGGTCGATAGTTCACGTACAGATCGAGCTCGAACCGCGTGCCGAGCAGGATGTCGCGGGCGTGGCGGTTGTCGGGCACGCGTGGATCGCCCAGCGCGCCGATGAAGATCGCGTCGAACTCGTCCCGCAGCATCGCATAGCCGTTTGGCGGGATCGTGACACCGGTCGACAGATAGTAGTCCGCGCTCCAGGGCAGGATCTCGACTTCGAACTGCCGCGAATACACCGCCTCCACGCGCCGCAGGATCTTGATGGCCTCGGCGGTCACCTCAACGCCGATTCCGTCGCCGGGGATTACTGCGATGCGCATCGTTCGATGGCCAGAGCCATCCCCATGCCGCCGCTGACACAGAGCGTCGCCAGGCCGAGTGACGCCCCGCGGCGCTCGAGCTCGTGCAGGAGTGTGACCACAATCCGCGTCCCGGTGCAGCCGATTGGATGGCCGAGCGCGATGGCGCCGCCGTTGACGTTCACGCGATCAATCGAGAGGGGAATGTCCCGGAGGACGGCGAGCACCTGGGGCGCGAACGCTTCGTTGAGCTCAACGAGGTCGAAGTCCCCGGCGCGCACGCCGGTTCGTCGTTCCAGCTTCCGGATCGCCGGGACGGGCCCGATCCCCATGATTTTCGGATCGACGCCGGCGCTCGCCCACCCGATGATTCGCGCGCGGGCGCGCAGGCCACGGGCCTGCGCCACCTCGTTCGATGTCAGGATCACAGCCGCCCCGCCGTCGGTGATGCCGGAGGACGATCCGGCCGTAATGACACCGTCTCCGAAGACGGGGGGCAGCCGCCGAAGCGTGTCGAGGGTCGTGTTGCGCGGATGTTCGTCGCGCGAGACGGTGCCGACGGCGGCGATTTCACGCGCGAAATGCCCGGCGTCAATCGCCGCCCTGGCTTTCTGCTGGCTCTCGAGCGCGAAGCAGTCCGATTGGTCGCGCGTAATCGTGTAGTCGCGCGCCAGCGTTTCGGCCGTCTCGCCCATGATCTGGTCGCAGAGCGGGCACTGAAATCCGTCGCGATACATCGCATCGACAAGCGGGAAATCGCCCATGCGGTGGCCCCACCGCGCATCGACCGCGTCGATCAGGTAGGGCATCCGGCTCATCGACTCGATCCCGCCGGCGAGGACGATCTGCGCGTCCCCGACGGCGATCGACTGTGCTCCGGACACAATGGCCTGCAGGCCGGAGGCGCACGCCTTGTTGATGGTCTGGGCGGGGGACTCATGGGGCACGCCGGCACGATGCGCGACCTGGCGGCCCGGATTCGGACCGGAGCCGGCCTGCCGCGCCTGCCCGATCCAGACCTCGTCGATGTCACCGGGCCGCAGTCCTGCGCGGTCGATCGCCGCGCGCGCGGCAACGGCGCCCAGTTCAGCCGGATGAATGTCGCGGAGGGCGCCACCGTACTTCCCGATGGGCGTCCGAGCGGCGCTCAGGATGACGATTTCGCGAGCAGGCACAACCACCCATTGTAATTGGACGGCGAGCGGCCGATCACGCAGCGTGCGTCGGGTGGGCCGGGGGCGCCGGCCTCGGGCGGCTGGCCATCACCGCCTGCCCGGAACACCGCCGGCCTGAGCTCAGATTTCGGCGGCGTCAATCTGCGCGCGCTGGAGCTTGCCGCTGAAATCAACGTACACCGATTTCCATTCCGAGAAGACGTCGAGGGCCGCGGTGCCCGCCTCGCGGTGGCCATTGCCGGTCGCCTTCGTGCCGCCGAACGGCAGGTGCACCTCGGCGCCGATCGTCGGCGCGTTGATGTAGAAGACACCCGTGTACAGGTCGCGCATCGCCGAAAACGCGCGATTGACATCCTGGGTGTAGATCGACGCCGACAACCCGTACTGCACGCCGTTGCCGATGGCGACGGCCTCGTCGAGCGAGGTGCACGGAATGACCGACACGACCGGCCCGAAGATCTCTTCCTGGGCAATTCGCATCGAGGGCGAGACATCGGTGAACACCGTCGGCTCGTGGAAGTACCCGTGTGCGAACGAGCCGGTGGTCAGCGCATGGCCCCCACACGCGAGCCGCGCGCCTTCACCGCTTCCGATCTCGACATACCGGGCCACCGTGCCGAGCTGCGCCTCGCTGACGACCGGCCCCATCTGGGTCCGCGGATCAGCGCCGTCCCCCACGCGCAGCGCCCGCGCCCGCTGGACGAACTGGTCGACAAACGCCCGGTAGACCTTCTCATGAACTACCACGCGGCTGGCCGCCGTGCACCGCTGCCCGCTCGTGCCAAAGCCTCCCCACAGGCACCCTTCGATCGCCAGCTCGAGCCGGGCATCGTCCATGACGATGATCACGTTCTTGCCGCCCATTTCGAGGTGGACTTTCTTGAACGACGGCGCCGCATGTTCCGACACCGTGCGCCCAACGGCGGTCGATCCCGTGAACGACACGACGCGGACGCGTTCGTGCCGGGACAGGACGTTGCCGATCTCCTCGCCGCCGCCGGTCACGAGGTTCACCACGCCGGGCGGCACGCCGGCTTCGTCCAGGATCTTGACGAAGTTCCAGGCCGACAGCGGCGTCAGCGTCGCCGGCTTGAAGACGACGGTATTGCCGCAGACGAGCGCCGGGATGATCTTCCAGGACGGGATCGCCATCGGAAAATTCCACGGCGTTACGACGGCGCACACCCCGAGCGGCTGACGCACGGACATCGCGAACTTGTCGCGCAGCTCGGAGGGCGTCGTCTGACCGTACTGGCGCCGTCCCTCGCCCGCCATGAAATACGTCATGTCGATGGCTTCCTGGACGTCACCGCGCGTCTCCTCGAGGACCTTGCCCATCTCGCGGGTCATGTCCCGCGCCAGCGACTCCTTGCGCTCGGCGATCAACTGTGCGGCGCGGAACAGGATCTCGGCCCGGCGCGGCGCCGGCACTAGGCGCCAGTGCGAATAGGCGCGTGCCGCGGCGTCAATCGCCCGCTCGGCATCGACCCTCGTCGAGCGTTGAAACACGCCGACCAGATCGGCGGAGTTCGCCGGATTGCGGTTTTCGAACACCTCCCCCGAAACCGAAGGTGTCCAGCTGCCGTCAATAAAGTTGTGATAGGTCGTCGTTTTCTCGCTGAGCGTCGCCATGTTGGTGAGAGTGCCGTACTTGGACACTGGCGAGCAACAGACGTTAAGTGCCTGAGACCGCATGGGGTTGGACCCGCCCGGGCTGCAACCTTTCGGTGTCAGCAGGCGAGAATCGGCAAGCGGCGGCGATCAGACCGCCGGAATAGGCCGAAATCAGGCGCTTTCGGCGTGGCACGAATCCTGAATTCATACCGGGTGTCCGAAGGGACGGACCACCGATGACGCACCCAGATGCGACCACCCACGCCGACGCCCACCGCGCCGCGGTGGCAGGGGCGGTTCAGAAGGTCATGATTGTCAACGGCAGCGCCGAGATTCTTGAGCTGCTCGAAGCGGTCCTCGACGCCGGCCGGTATGACGTTGTCTTCGTTGAATCGAGCGCACATGCCTACTCTCACGTCAAGCGCGTGCGCCCCGACCTCGTAATTCTCTGCGTCCGCATCGACGAACCCTCGGGCTTCCAGGTCCTGTCGATGCTGAAACTCGATGACGACACGCGCGATATTCCTGTGCTCACCTACACGATCGAGGGCGACAGCGAGGAGGCTGAGGCCGAGTCGACCGAGCCGAGCGACACGGACGTCTTCGCGGCGAAGCCCGCTGCCTGGATGAACTAAATCA
>JBPYEE010000635.1:0-5240 GCA_051985095.1 Vicinamibacterales bacterium
GCCGTCTCGGTGTCGCGCGCCACGCCGATGACCTCGAGCCAGCCGTCGGCCTGTTCGAAGCGGAACCGGCGGCCGACGCGTCGGCGGTACCGAAGTACTCCGCGCCATCGTCTCGCTGACGGCGACGCGCGACCTGTCGCGGCGGTCGCGCTCGTCGATCGCGCGGCCGTACAGCATCGGAATGCGCAGCAATTCGAATTAACCGGGCCCGGCCCAAATCTCTCCCGCGGTGACGACGGATCCCGCTGGCGCACCCTCGAGGACGAGTCGCGCGCTCGTCACCTGCATCAGCAGGCTTCGCGCAAGCGCGGATCCCAGGACGCGCCCGCGTTCTCGCCCATGTAGACTGGACACCTGGAATCGCCGCGATCCGCTGTCCTGAGGAGGGACGGCCGACCGGAGCTGAAAACGGGCGTTATGCCAACCGCGAGATGATGTCCTATCGTCTCTCGTTCGGGCTGGAGCTCCACGCGCCCATCTTCACCGCCGACATGCCGACGTACGTCGGTGTGCGTCACAGCTCGACACTAGGTCGGTCTTCAGTATTCGCCAGAGCTCGCGGATTTCCCGTACGGCAGGAACAGATCGGTTCGGATCGGCGTTAGACGGCGCGGTGGAGCATTTTGCGGTCCGTGCACTTCATCGGCGACGAGGCCACCGCTCCGTCGTTCGACGTTCTGCAGGCGGGGGTATTCCCAGTCCGTGGACTGGTGGGAATTCGAAGTGGCGATTGCACGACGAAATCATGCGTCGGGGGTTCCGGGTTACTTGGAAGCGTCCGTTGAAAAATGATCTACTGTATGCGGGGAAGGAGCCGGTGGCCATGTGGGAAGTTTGCATCGATCAGGTGCGAAGCTATCGGAGCGGCCTCTGCGGTGGCTGGCCCTGGCAGACGCACTCGCCATCGGAATCCTATGGTGCGTGTTCGGGAGCACGCAGGAGCTTCTGGCGGGCGCTCGGCTCGTGCCGACCGGGATCGCTTCAGTCGCCATCTCACTTCCCTGGTGTAGGGGCTATCCAAGGGCGTGGAGCGTCGCCGACGGGCTCCTCCTGACGCATGGGATCGTCGTCTTCGTAATCGGAACGGTGATCGGCGGCTCTTACTTCACCGCGAAATCGGCCATATAACTTACTGCGGCCGCCTTCAGCAGCCGCAGTGGCGGGGGCGTCCTGTCGAAACCGAAAGCAGTGGGCGATGACGAGACATCTACAGACACAGACGATTGCAGATTTCGGCGAGCAGTGGACGGCCTATCCCGATACCGAAGGATTTTTCGCCTCGGCAGAACTCTTCAATGATATCTTCAGTCCGCTGGTGACGGATCGAGACGTGGCGGGGTGTCGAGTCGCCGAGATTGGCGCCGGCGCCGGGCGTTTCGTCGCCGTTCTCGCACGCGCAGGCGCGGCGCATATCGTCGCAGTTGAGCCGTCGGATGCGTTCCGGGTGCTGCAGGAGAACACCGCAGGTTTCCGCGATCGGATCACCTACTTGAAGACGACGGGCGATCAGTTGCGCACCGACGACGCGCTCGACTACGTCTTCGTGATTGGTGTGCTGCACCACATTCCCGATCCGGATCCGGTGGTCGCAGCGGCATTTCGCGCGCTTCGAAGCGGGGGAAAACTTGCGGTCTGGCTCTACGGCCGCGAAGGAAACGCGTTGTACCTCGCGCTGGTCAGACCGTTGTGGTGGTTGACACGTCGCCTGCCGCACCGCGGACTCGACCTGTTCGTCAGGCTGATCTATCCGCTGTTCTGGTGCTACATGACCGCGTGCCGCAGGATCCAGCTGCCGCTCGCCCCGTACATGCGGCATGTCATTGTCCCGCTGACGCCGGCCAAGCGCCGTCTCGTCATCTACGATCAGCTCAATCCCGCGTACGCGAAGTACTACACGCGCGCCGAAGCCCACGCGGCGTTGAGCCGAGTCGGATTCGTCGACATCAGGCTCCATCATCGGCACGGCTTCAGCTGGACCGTGTTGGGCACCAGGCCTTGACAGAGTCGCTCGTCAGCATCGTCGCCCCGTTGTTCAACGAGGCATCAACGCTCGTCGAGTTCCTCGGGCGCCTGGTCAAAGCGACCGGCGCCGTGGGTCCGCGTTACGAGTTCGAGTTCGTGCTGGTGGACGACGGAAGCACTGATGGCAGTCTCGAGCTGGCCAAGAGCCTCATCATTCGGGAACCGAGGTTGCGGGTAATCGAGCTGCGCCGCAACTTCGGCCAGACTGCGGCGCTCCAGGTAGGACTGGCGGCCGCGAGAGGCGAGCTGATCATCTCGATGGATTCCGATCTGCAGCACTTCCCGGAGGACCTGCCGCTGTTCGTCGAGCAGATCGAAAACGGCTTCGACCTGGTGTGCGGCTGGCGCTATCAGCGTCAGGAGGGAAAGGTTCGGCGATGGCCGTCGCGGGCAGCCAACCGGCTCATTCGAGCGACGTCGGGTCTGACGATCCACGACATCGGCACGACGTTCCGTGCCTATCGGTCGGATCTCGTCGCCCAGCTCCAGCTCCTTGGTGAACAGCATCGGTTCGTACCCGTTCTGGCGAGCCTGGTCGGCGCGAAGGTCACTGAGGTGAAAATCCGCAACATCGAACGTCTAGCCGGTCACTCGAACTACGGTCTTGGCCGGACGGTGAGTGTCCTGCTCGATATCGTGTACCTGTACTTCTCTCGGTACTATCTTCTCCGGCCGCTGAAGGCCTTCGGCCAAATCGGCCTGCTCCTCGCCGCCACGGGCGCCGGCATTGCAGGCTCGCTCATCGGATACTCGTTGTTGACTGGCGCCCCGACGGTCAGGGAGCGGGGCGGCTGGTTCCTGCTGTCCTCGCTTCTGCTGCTCGGCGGCCTCCAAACGATCCTGACCGGCATTCTCGCAGAGATTCTCGTGCGCATCTACTACCAGAGCAGCCATACGCAGCAAGGGTTCGTCCGGCGCGAGTGGAATCGAGAGTCGGTCGGCGTATAGATCGGACGTCTGACCATGTGCGGCATCATCGGCTATTTCGCATACGGAGACTCCCGGCCATCCACAGCGGATGTCGGGCTGTGGCGTACCCTCGTCAATCTGGTGGGGCACCGCGGCCCCGACGACAGCACCTTCTGGCACGACGGCGATTTCATCCTCGGGCACCGCCGACTGTCGATCATCGATCTGTCGGATGGCCAGCAACCGATGGCGACCGACGACGGCGATTTCGTCGTCACCTTCAATGGAGAGATCTACAACTACATCGAATTGCGTCAAGAACTGGCCTCGCGCGGCCACCGATTCCGAACGCAGTCGGACACCGAAGTGCTCCTGCACGGATACCGGGAGTGGGGGACCGGTCTGCCCGGGAAGCTGCTCGGCATGTTTGCGTTTGCGATCGCCGATCGACGGAACCATGAGCTGTTCGTCGCGCGCGATCGATTCGGCGAAAAACCTCTCCTGTACTACGAAGATCGGCATGGGATGGCATTCGCGTCGGAGCTGAAGGTCCTCGCAGCGCTGCCCTCCGTCACGCACGAGCTGAATGAAGCTGCGCTGCCCGCCTATTTGTGCCTGAACTACGTGCCCGGCGAAGACACGCTCATGCGAGGGATCCGCCGCGTGCGGCCGGGTACGTGGCGACTCTGGAAACCACGGGGTACAGCCACCACGTCGGTGTATTGGACAGCGCCGGATCCGCGGCAGGCCGACCTTCAAATCACCGAGACCCAGGCAATCGAACAGCTCGAATCGCTGATCGATCACTCGTCCCGGCTCGCTCTGCGCAGTGACGTACCGGTCGGCATCCTCCTTTCAGGCGGGATTGACTCCTCCGTGATCGCTCAGAGTGCGGCGCAGTCCGGCCGTCTGTCGACGGCGTACTGTCTGACGTTCTCCGAGGCGAGCTACAGCGAACGGCCCAATGCCGAGCGGACGGCGCGGATCCTCGGCATTCCGCTTGTCGACGTCCGCCTGACCAGCGAGGCGATCGGAGATTTTTTCGATCTCGTGCGGCATGTCGACGATCCATTGGCCGATTCTTCAGCGCTCGCCGTCTGGACCCTCACTCGTGAGGTGTCGAAGCGGACGAAGGTCGTCCTGAGTGGGGATGGCGGGGATGAGCTCTTCGGAGGCTATCTCACCTACCAGGCGACACTTTGGCACGAGGCTCTGACTTCGCGCGCGCCGATGCCCATTCGTCGGCTGATTGCGTGGGGCGGCAATCACCTGCCGACGAGCGAGCAGAAGGCGTCTGGAAGCTACAAACTGCGCCGATTCCTGCGCGCCGTCGACCTGCCGCCGTCGGTCGCTCATTTCACGTGGAACGGCACGTGGCGGCCGGCCGAGGCTGCCAGCTTTCTGTCGGCCGACCGCGTCGGGCTACCCACACCCGACGCGCTGGCCCGCCTCGCGTCAACCTACGGACTGCCGGAGCGCCCATCGGTCCGACAGCTGCAAGTTGCCGACGTCAGCGAATACTTGCCGAACGACATTCTCGCGAAATCGGATCGTATGAGCATGGCGCACGGTGTCGAGGTCCGGTCTCCGTTCCTCGACCGGTCGCTTGCCGAGTTCGCGCTGCGGCTTCCCGCTTCGCTGAAAGTCTCGCGATCGGGCAGGACGAAGCGGATCCTGCGAGAAATCGCGAGACGGACATGCGGTTCGGATATCGCGCAGGCCCCCAAACAGGGATTCAGTATTCCCGTGCACGCGTGGCTGCGCGGAAGCGGACGGCACATCGTCGAGGACCTGCTTTCGCGACGGTCGGTGGCGGCGATGCCCGCACTCGATCCGGTTGCGGTGTCATCCGTCGTCGACACGCACATGTCCGGCCGGCGTTCGTTCGGTTTCGAGCTGTGGGGTCTCGCTGTCCTGATGGCGTGGCACAGAATGTTCGTTCAGCAACGAGTCGCGCTTCCAGCCGGAATACCCCCACGCGAGGTCGAGGTCAAGACGTGCGCGGCCCAGGCGTAGCAACGACGTTCCAACCAAGAGGTTACGAATGATTGACATCCGGACACCGCCGGACGTCACAAACAGCCCTCGGTCCGGCGATCTCTTGAGAACAGTCGTCCGGCGGATCGCGGCAGTTCCGTTGTCCGATCCCGAACTGATTCCGAAGTCGCGTCGGTCGCTGTCGATGAGCTGCGGACCGCAGTCCGCGGCGCGCTCATCGTCTGGTCGGTGTACATGGCCGGCATCTCGCGCGGAACGGATCACGTCGTGGCCTGGTCGCGGTCCGGCGTGTGGGCGGGCGTACCCGATCG
>JBPYEE010000636.1:0-3941 GCA_051985095.1 Vicinamibacterales bacterium
CGGCGCCGTCGCCGGCGTGGAACGCCAGCGCCCCCAGGGCCCCGTCGAGGCGGGTCCGACCCTCGGATGCGGAGGTGGCCGAGGACACCACCGACGCCAACCAGGCGACGCTGTCGTCCGGCGTCACGGTCGGCAGCCAGATCAGCGTCGTGCCGGTCGCGTCGATGTCGCACTCGGGTGTGAAGATCCGCACCCGGGTGAGCGCTCGATTCTCCATCCGCGCGAGCACGAGCAGCTCGCGCGGCGGTTCCAGCAGAACCCGCGCCGGGGCGGTCGCGCGGTCGGCGCCGTGTTCGAGCCGGCAGCCGTCGCAGCACAGGCGGCGTGCCGTCGGAATCATCGGCACGCGGTAGCCCACCCACGTGACGCCGGTCGGCGCGGCGCTGGCTTCGATGCGCCGATCGAGCGTCTGCCCGGCGGCGAGCGCCGCCACGAGCCCCGCCGCCGCGAGCCAGGTCATTTGAGCAGCTCCATCAGATAGTCGGTGACATCCTTGGACTTCGACATCAGCGACATCTTGGCAACCATTTCCTTCTTCATCTGCGGATCCTTTTCGGCGCGGGCCAGATCGACGAGTGCGCGGCCGTTGTTCTGCAGGAACAAGGCGTTGATCGCCTCCTTCTTGATTTCCGGCGCGGCGTCGGACTGGTAGATGGACTTGAGGGCGTCGCCGGTGCGGCTCGCGCCCATCAATCCGAGGTTGCGGACCGCGGTGCGCCGCAGCGCCAGTTCCTTCTCGCTCTTCGCCAGCTCCATCAGTTTGTCCGCGTTGCCGCCGACGAACATCGCCTGGATGATCCGCTTCTTCACGTCGACCGACGTCTCGGCCTGGTAGAGCTCGGCGAGCTCCGTATGCGCCCCCATGACGCCGAGCTGCTGCACCGCGTCGCCGCGCAGGTCGCCGCTCGTCTCGCTCTTGGCGAGGGCGAGGAGCCGCGCGCGATCACCCGATACCATGAAGCTGCGGATGATGGCGCGTTTCACCGCCGCATTCGAGGACGCGCGGTAGACATCGGCGAGCAGCTGCCGGTTGGTGTCGCCGCCCATGACGCCGAGGTAGCGGATGGCGCGCAGCTGCAAGTCCGGATGCCCCGAGTCTTTCGCGATATTCCCGATCACCTCGTGCGCCCGGGGGGAGTTCGACTGGCTGAGGACGAACAACGCGCGATCCTGGACCTTCGGTGAGCCCGCTCCCGACAGCATCTGCTCGATGATCGGCAGCGCCCGGTCGGGATCGCTGCCCATGATGCCGCGCAGCGCCATCAGCTTCATGTCGTCGTCGACCTGCGATTCGGGGGTCACCGTCTGGCCCGACGCCTGCCGCACTTCGACTTCGAGCGCCTCGGCGTCTTTGAGCCAGCGGCTGCCCGGAAACTGCTTCTTGAGGTCGGCAATCACTTCGAGGGCATACCCGGGATTGCCGTTCCGGACGACGCTGTAGGCCTTCCAGTACATGGCAGCGTCGGTCCGGTCCGTGTTCATGCGGATCAGCCGGTCGAACCGCTCGATCGCGAGCTCGTACCGGTTGCGTTCAATGGCGTCGCGTCCCTGCTGATACAACTCGTCCGCGCGGTCGTCGTCGGCGAGGACCCCGGCCGGCGTCGCGCGGCCGGCCGTGGCGGCCCCGGTGGACGCGAGCGTGAGCGCGGCGATGAGCAGGAGTCGATTCGTAGTCATGGGTGTCAACCAATTTTCCGTGTTGAGGGTCGCGGCCGTGCGGCGTCGGACGGCGCGGTGTCGCGGCGTCGCAGCTCGTCGCTGAGGATCCGCACTTTGAACAGCAGCGCCGCCGCATCGATGCGCCGCCGGATTTGATCCAGATCTGCCGCGGAAATCCGCGACGGGCTGTGCACGATCTCAATGAGGCTGCGCTCGAGGTCGTCGAGCACGGCGGCAACCGAGACCTCGCCCGCATCGACCGCGTCCTGCCGGTACAGCCGGCTCGTGGCGATGAGATCCTCGGCCCACTGCTGCTCGGGTGAAATGTCGCTGCTGGCCGGTGCATTCATCACATCGGTCAGGATGCGCTCGGACCGATCCAGGTGATCAGCAACCGATGCCAGCAGGACACGGCGGGAATCGTCCTGGTTGAGCGGGTTCGCCGCGTTCACGCGGCCCGGCGAGGTCGAGGCCGGCGCCGGAGTCGAGAGCCGCAGGTGTTCGCCGGCGACGAACGCGACAACGACCAGCCCCGCCGCCGCTGCCGCCAGGATCGGCCACGTCGCGAACGCGCTGAACCCGGTGAACCGGGTGAACCCGCGGAACGTCACGTCCGGCAACTGATGTCGAACGCGCTGCCACACTTCGAGCCCGTACTGTTCGCCGCGGTCGGGTACCGGCGCCGGCGTGATCATCGTGAGCGTGTCGGCAATGTCCCGATATGCGGCGGCGCACGACGCGCACGAGTCCAGATGCTGTTCAATCTGCCGGCGGCGCCGGCCTTCGCCGTAGTAGTAGAGCGTGAGGTCGTCTTCGGAGTAGTGGCGGCTCATGACGTCTGGACCCGCAATGGAGCGAGCGCCGCGCGCAGCTTTTTCACCGCGCGGAACACGCTGTGTTTCGCGGCGCTCGTGCCGAGCCCGAGCGTCGCGCTGATTTCGTCGATCGATCGGCCTTCGTAATGGCGCAGTGTGAAGGCGGCCCGCTCGAGCGGGCTGAGGGCACCGAGCGCCTCCTGCACGCGCTGCTGGATCTCGGCGCTCTCGGCGAGCCGGTGGGGGCTCGGCATGTCGCCGGCCGCCAGCTCGGTGGCCTCGTCGAAGCTCTCGCCGCGGGACTGGTCGCGGCGAGCCTGTTTCGCGCGCATCAGATCCACCGAGCAGTTCGCCGTAATCCGGTACAACCACGTGGCGAACTGCGCGCGCGATTCGAACCGACCCAGCTGCTTATAGGCTCGAAGAAAACTCTCCTGCACCACATCCTCGGCGTCCTGTTCGTTGCCCGTCATGCGGAACGCGAGCCGGAAGACGCTGTGGCTGTGACGCTCCACGAGCGCACGAAACGCCTCGTTGTCGCCCTGGCGAGCACGGGCCAGGACGGCTGCCGATTCCGTCGCGTCCATCAACACTCAGCTTAGACGGCAAATAACCCGCTGGGTTAGCTGGGGTTGCCCATGCTAAGGTGCCTCCGGAGGCAACCGATGGGGCCGCAAATCGACGAGTTGGTGGGGTTGTACGAGGCCCGGCAGATCTCGAGGCGCCAGCTGGTGACCGGCCTGATGGCACTGGCGGGCGGGTCGGTCGGGGTGGCAGCCGCCCAGAACGTGGCCGCGCCGGCCCAGTCGCTCCATGCGGCCGCTCAGGCCCAGTCGCTCAATCACGTATCCATGGCGGTCGCCGACGTGGAGCGATCCGCCGCATTTTATACGGCGCTGCTCGACCTGAAGGTCGTGAGCCGTCCCGGTAACGGCGGCATCAACCTCGGGCTTGGCTCGAGTTTTCTTGGCCTCTACAAGCTGGCGAACCCCGGCACGCTCAATCACTGTTGCCTGGGCGTCGCCGACTACGACCCCGAGCGGATCGCGGCGGATCTGCAGAAGCAGGGCATCCGCGCGACGATCGACCGCAACCCGGCCAATCACACCAGCGGTGGGGATCAGCTGTATTTCGTCGATCCCGACGGCATCCGGATGCAACTGTCGGCGAACGGCTACCAGGGCTGACGCGGACGGTTAATGGCTGAGCAGCGTCGGCTCGGCCAAGGGCGGCGAGAAGTGGTTGCCGCGACCGGGGTGCAGCCGATGGGCCGCGACACGAATGCTGTAGGACTTGCGCGGCGCCTTGCGATGCAGCGTCGTTTTTCGCACGAGGGCCATCTGCGCCTGCTTGAGGAGGTGCGCTTCGATGGCGGGCAACGCGCCGAGGATGACGTCCCCGACGACCTGCAGGCTGCGGGCGCTGACGGCGTCCAGGTTGTCCTTCGCCGTGTGCCAGGCATCGTAG
>JBPYEE010000637.1:0-8717 GCA_051985095.1 Vicinamibacterales bacterium
CGCCCGGATACGTGATCGGCACGCCGGCGTAACTCGGAACCGCGACGCCGGCCGGAATACCGGGCACGACCTCGAACCGGACGTGCTGCTCGTGCAGGAACAACGCCTCGTTGCCGCCGCGGTCGAAGACGAAGGGGTCGCCCCACTTGAGCCGCGCGACCGTCTTGCCTTCGCGGGCCTTCTCGGCGAGCAGGTAACAGATCGCCTCCTGCTCCAGCGGCTGCGGGGCGGCCGTGCCGACGTCGATTTTTTCCGCGTCCGCCCGCGCATGCTCGAGCAGCCGCGACGGGACGAGGTGGTCGTAGAGGACGACGTCCGCCGACGCGAGGCAGTGCAGGCCACGGACCGTGATCAACCCGGGATCCCCGGGGCCAGCGCCAATCAGGTAGACCATCGACATGGGCGGCTAGGGTTGCAGTCCTTCCACGGCGCCATGGGCGCGTTGTGCGTCCGCAAGGATCTCGCCGGCGCCCTGCGTGAGCAAGTCCTGTCCGACGCGCGCGCCCAGCGCGGGCGCGTCCTCTCGTGGCGCCCGGCCGTGCGCGCGCACGGCGCGGCTGCCGTCGACCGCCACCACGACGGCGGTGAGCTCCAGGGCGCCGTCCACCGGCACCGCGAGCGCGCCAATCGGCGTCTGACAGCCGCCGCCGAGGGCCTCGACCAGCGCACGTTCCGCCCGGAGCGCCGCGCCCGCCGCGGCGTCGTCGATCCGCTCAATCGCGCGCCGCGTCTCGGCGTCCCCTTCGCGGACTTCCATCGCGACGATCCCCTGTCCCGGCGCCGGCACGCAGGCGTCGCCCGGCAGTGTCATCGAGATGCGGGAGCCGAATCCAAGCCGGCGCAGTCCGGCCGCGGCCAGCACCAGCGCATCATGCGCGCCTTCGTCGAGCTTGCGCAAGCGGGTGTCCAGATTGCCGCGGATCGGCGTGAAACGCGCGCCGGGCATCAGGCGGGTCAACTGGGCGATTCGCCGGACGCTGCCGGTGCCGATTGAGGGCGACGGCCCGAGCACCGCGACGAGATCGGCGACGCTCATCGAGGGGGTGGGATCGAGGGCAGAGGGGAGGACGATCGCGTCGAACGGGTCTTCGCGCGGCAACACGCCGGCAATCGTCAGCCCCGCCGGCAGCGCCGCCGGCATGTCCTTGCTGCTGTGGACGGCGAGATCGATGTCGTGGCGCAGCAGCGCCTCCTCGATTTCCTTGACGAACAACCGCTTGCCGCCCACCTGCGAGAGCGGCGCCTCCTGCAGCCGATCGCCCGACGTTTTGATGACGACGATGGCGCACCGCGGCCCACCGCTCGCTTCCAGCTGGCGCACGACCGCGTTGGCCTGCCAGAGGGCGAGCTGGCTGCCGCGTGTGCCAAGGCGGAGTTCGGAGGACACGGGGTCAGCGCGGCTGCCGGCGGCGGTCGCGCGGAAACGGCTCGACGTTCGATGGGAGCGCCTCTTCGTCGGAGAGCGCAAAGAGCCGCGTGAGCGCCTCGGCGTAGGCGCCGATGTGCTCGGGATCGCCGGTCTTGAGCTGCTCGGTTGGCGTCAGCAGCAGCTTCTCGACGATCAGGTGCGTGATCTCGTCGACGCGCGAGCGTGCTTCCGGCGGCAGCGTTGACAGTTTGAAGTCGAGCCGTTCGAGCTCGGCCCGACGGATGGCTTCGAACCGCTGCCGCAGCGCGACGATCGTCGGGATCGCGCCGCGGGACCGGAACCAGGCGGCGAACCTCACGACTTCTTCCTCGACGATCGCTTCGGCGCGGGTGACTTCGCTGGCGCGGCGCGCCAGGTTTTCCCGCACGGTCGTCTGAAGGTCGTCGATGTTGTAGAGGAAGACCTGCTCGATCTCGCCGGCGGCGGGTTCGACGTCGCGCGGCAGCGCGATGTCGATCACGAACAGCGGCCGGTTCCGGCGCGGCCGCATGACCGACTCGACGTGCGCCTTGGTCAGGATCGGCGTCGCCGCGCCGGCCGCGCTGATCACGATGTCGCTCGCGCCGAGCACCGCATCGATCTCGGCCCACGGCGCCGCGATGGCGCCGCCGATCGCCTGCGCCGTCCGCGCCGCGTGCGCGATCGTCCGGCTGACGATGGTCACGTGGTGCACCCCCTGCGCTTTCATGTGCAGGGCCGTGAGCTTTCCCATCTCGCCGGCGCCAATCACCGCCACCGTGCGGCCGCCGAGATCGCCGAAGATCTTCCGCGCGAGCGCCACCGCCGCATAACTGACTGACACAGCACCGGAGCCGAGTCCGGTCTCGCTCCGCACGCGCTTGCCGACGGCGAAACACGAGTGGAAGAGGCGGTTCAGTACCGGACCCGCCGTCCGCGCGTCGGTCGCCGCGGCGTGGGCGTCCTTCACCTGCCCGAGAATCTGCGGCTCGCCGACGACGAGCGAATCGAGGCCCGCCGCCACGCGGAAGAGGTGGCGCGCCGCATCGATGTCGGCGAGGTCCTGAATGTGCGGTGCGACGTCGGGCACCGGCACTTCGGTGAATTCGCTGATGAAGTTCGTCACGTCGGCGCGCGCCCGGGTGCCGTCCTCGCACGCGGCGTAGATCTCGGCCCGGTTGCACGTCGAGACGATGACCGCCTCGCGCGTCGATCCGCGGCCGGCGAGCGCAGCCAGCGCGTTCGAGACGCCGCGCACGTTGAAGTCAACGCGCTCGCGCAGTTCGACCGGCGCGGTGTGATGGCTGATGCCGACCAGGAGCAGCTTCATCAGAAGTTGTGGCTGTTGGTCATGAAGTAGCTCACGGGAACGAAGTTGATCAGGACGATCGCGAAGCCGATGAGCGAGAGATACGCGGTCCGACGGCCGCCCCATCCGATCCGGCGGGCGGCGAAGAGCTCGAACGAGTACACCACCCAGCACACCAGCGCCACGAGGATTTTCGGATCCTGGAGCGACATGGCCTGCAGCTGCGGCGTGCCGCTCGCGAAGGCGCGCACCTGCTCGGTCCAGACGACGCCCACGATCAGGCCGATCGTGAGAAAGATCCACCCGATCACGACCGTGACGTGGTTCATCTGGTCGAGCACCTGCAGCGACGGCAGCCGGGTGTAGAAGAACCCGAGATGCTTGGCTTTGATCTCCTTGAACTGGAGCATGTAGGTGATGCCGATCACGCACGCCAGCGCGAAGCTGGCGTATGCGAACAGCAGCGACAGCACGTGCACGCTGAACATCGGCCCGCTGAGGACCGCCGACCCGCCGGGCCCGCTCGACCGCAGTGTCGGGATCGTCTGCAGCGCCACCAGCAGCGGCAGGATGAACACGCCCATCGCGCGTTCGTCGGTCGTGAGCTCCGTGTAGAGATATGCGAGGGCCAGCACCCAGACGAAGGTCGAAATAAATGGGGTGGCTCCCGTCACCGGCACGTGCCCCGCCTCCATCGTCATCATGCCGATCACAAACGTGTGGGCGAGCGCCGCGAAGATCAGGAGAGTCGTGGCCGAACGTCCGACGGTCGGATTCCGGTGGGCGAAGTGCCACCCGTAGGCCACCATCGCGGCGGCGTAGAGCACCAGGGGAGCGAGGTTCATCATCAATGAGTGGCCGTCGGTGCGAAGTATCCGAGCTTGGTGCGCGCCGCGACGTTGGGCCGGTTGACGCGGACAACGAGCCGCCGCCACGCTCCGTCACGCTTGGGGTTGCGCGACGTGTAGCCGACCATGTACTGGCTCGACAGCTCCTCGGCAATTTGCCCGTAGACGGTGTTCAAATCGGACAGTTGATTGGGGAAAAACGGGCGTCCGCCGGTCTCCAGCGAGAACTGCCGCATCACGAACTCTGCCTCCTTGAAGCCACGCGTGGTCGTCGCCGATCCTTCGCCGGAGCGCAAGGCGATTGTGTAGATCGCCGTCTCGGACCGTTTGGCGAGATCGAGGACCTCTTCGAAGGGAAGCAGGCTCGACGTGTCCTCGCCGTCCGACAACACGATAATCGCCTGACGCCTGATCTCGTCGGCGTTCTTCGCGCCGACTTTCTTCAGGTCCTTCAACGCGATGTAGATCGCGTTGTAGAGCGACGTCGAGCCGCCCGCGGAGGTCTTCCGGATGGCGCCTTCCAGCTCGGGCAGGCTGTTGGTGAAGTTCTGCAGCACGACGACGCGGCTGTCGAAGTCGACGACTTCTGCGAGATCCTGCTGGCGCAGCCGTTTGGCAAACCCGATGGCGGCTTCCTGCGCCGTCTGCAGCTTGGATTCCATACTGGCGCTCGTGTCGAGGAGCAGCGCGAGCGCTATGGGCAGGTTGCTCTTGTTGAAGAAGGTGACTTCCTGCCTGACGCCGTCTTCGTAAACGGCGAAGTCGTCTTTCGTGAGGTCGGTCACATACCGCTGACCCTCAGTGGCGGTGACATTGAGCGAAACGAGGTCGACGCCGGCTCGAAACGACGGCGGCTGCTGCCTGGCGGCCGCGACGCCGACGGCGGTGACGGCGAAGAAGGCAACGAGGAATTTCACGGTACTCTCTGTCCTGATAGGCCTTTGACGGGGGTTCCGCGAGCCTTGAGGCCGGGCTTCGCGGTCGTGACGGTGATCCGCTCGGGGGGGATCAGTGACTGCGGTCGGGCGTAGACGACGAGATACTGGTGCGTCAGTTGGTCTGCAAGCTGCGCGAGCCGGGTGCCGAGCGCCATGCTCGTCAGCAGCTGATCGCGGTTGCCGCCGGTCTCGGCCGTGCCGCGGTCGAGCACGATCGCGCGGCTGCGGGCTTCGTCGCTCGCGCCCGCATACGGCTGTCCGAGCATGAGCGCGTAGAGCGGCGCGTCGCTGTCCTTCAACGGTCCGAGCACCTGGTCGTACATCCGATAACTCAGTTCGCGTCCCTCGACGGCGATGGCGACAATCACCGGCCGCGCCGCTTCCCGTTTCTTGAATCCCTGCACGACTTCCAGAATCGCGTCGAGCAGGTACGCGCCGGACCCCTGCAGGGACCAGATGCGGTCGATGCCCTTCTGCAGGGCGGCCGGATCGGAGGTGTACTCCGTCAGGATTGTCGGCCGCTCACCAAACGCGACGAGCGCGACCTGGTTCCGCCGCCCGGCGTCGTTCGGTCGGGTCAACGCCGCGACAAACGGAGGCAGCGCCTGTCGCATGTGCCCGATGTCATTGCGCGCCTGCTGACTGGTGTCGACGAGCAGCGCAATCTGCATCGGTTCTTCGGCCGGAAGGACTCGCAGCACCTCGCGTGCCACGTTGTCTTCGCGGACGATAAAGTCGGTGGTGCCCAGGCCGAGGGCGGGCGTTCCCGACTCATCCACGACGCTCACCCACAGCCCGCGTTCGTTCGGCTGCGCCGCGACAAGGCGGGCGCCTGTGAGGTACAGTGCCAGGAACCCGATCACGGTACGCGCCCATTGCCGACGCGTCATCGGATCAAGTATAAATCAGAACATAAACTGGTTTAAATCTATAACTTGCGAGAAATTGCATGAGCGCGTCAGCGTGTGATATAAACCCGCTGGCCAGCCGCGTTACCTGATGCTTTCAGCGTACATTCCAATCGCCATTTTCGTTGCCGTCGCGACCGGTTTCGCGATTTTCACGATCGTCTTCTCGAGCCTGATTCACCCGCACCGGTACAACAAGGTGAAACTCGAGCCGTATGAATGCGGTATTGAACCGATCACGGACGCCCGAGACCGTTACAGCATTCGGTACTACCTGGTCGCGATGCTGTTCGTGATTTTCGACGTCGAGACGGTGTTCATGTTCCCGTGGGCGGTCATCTTCAACAAACTGCTGCTCTTCGGGTTGATCGAGATGGTCGTGTTCATCTTCATCCTCGTCGTCGGTTACTACTACGCCTGGAAAAAGGGCGCGCTCGAGTGGGTGTAGATGGCTGAGGACCAGAAACCGCCAGAGACGACCGCCGCGCCGCCGCCGGCCGACCAACCAGCGAACAGCGCTCCCGCCGAACCGCTCACAGCTGAGCCGTCGCGCGCCGACGCCGGATCGGCAAGCCCGCCGGCCGCCGCCGAGGCGCCGAAGGCGCCGGCACCCCCGGTGCCAAAGCCCGCTGCGCCCAAACCGGCGGCGCCCGCGGCCAGGGCGGCCGCCGCGGCCAAGCCCGCAGCTCAGGCGGAACATGTACCAAAGGCCGCGCCCCCGGCGGGTCCCGTCGAGCCGCCGCCGCCGGCCGACGCGGTCGTGCCGCCCTGCATCGCATCGCTCCAGCAGGCCATTCCAGGCGGGGTGGCCGCATTGAGTCTCTATCTCGGCGACTGGACCGTGATCGTCCCGGTGGCCCAATTGAGCGCCGTCGCGCGCTACCTGCACGACGCGCCGGACGCGCAGTTCGATTACCTGTCGGATCTCACGGCGACCGACTGGCCACCGCGCACGACCGAGGGACGCTTCGACGTTCTGTATATGCTGTACTCGACGCGGTTGCGGCATCGCGTCCGACTCAAGGTCAAGGTGGGCGAGCATCAGCAGGTCGCGTCGGTCACACCGATCTGGCCCGCGGCCAACTGGCTGGAGCGCGAGGTCTATGACATGTTCGGTGTCGCCTTCACCGGCCATCCGGACCTCCGCCGCATTCTGATGCCAGAGGATTGGCAGGGCTTTCCCGAGCGGAAGGATTATCCGCTCGAAGGCCCCGGCGAGCTGTTGATGGAAAACCCGCTCGACTGGCTGAAGCTGCGCCAGGCCAAGGAAGAGGCGGAGATCGAATGACCCCGACGGTTCACCACGGCGCCATGTTCGACACCGACGAACTGGTGATCAACATGGGGCCCCAGCATCCGAGCACCCACGGCGTGCTCCGGGTCGTGTTGCGCCTCGACGGCGAAAAAGTTGTCGACTGCGACGTCGTCATCGGCTACCTGCACCGCGGCATCGAGAAACTGAGCGAGAACCGCAACTGGACGCAGATCATCCTGTTGACCGACCGCATGGACTACGTCGCGGCGGCGACGAGCAACGTCGGCTACTGCGAGACCGTCGAGAAGCTGATGCAGCTGGAAGTGCCGCGGCGGGCCCGCTACGTGCGCACCATTCTCTGCGAGCTGCAGCGGATTGCCAGCCACTGTCTCTGGGTCGGCACGCACGCGATGGACATCGGCGCGATGACGGTGTTCCTGTACGCCTTCCGGGAGCGCGAGCTCATTCTCGATCTCTTCGAGGAATTCTGCGGCGCCCGTTTGACCTACAACTCGATGCGCATCGGCGGGCTGCCGCAGGACATTCCGCCGGGCTGGGACAAGAAGGTGCTCGGCTTCTGCGACATCATGGCGGGCAAGCTCGATGAGTACGAAGATCTGCTGACGCACAACCGCATCTGGCTCGAGCGCACCAGGGGCATCGGCGTGATCTCCGGTCCGGAAGCGGCGGGCCTGGGGTTGTGCGGTCCGGCGCTGCGCGGGTCGGGCGTCGCCCGCGATGTGCGGAAAGACGAACCCTACGCGGCGTACGACGAAATGGAGTTCGACGTGCCGCTTGGCACCGCCGGCGACACCTACGATCGGTATCTGGTGCGCATGGAGGAGTTCCGCCAGTCGCTGCGCATCATTCGTCAGGCGACTGCGGGCATCCCCGAAGGCCCGATCGTCGGCAAGGTGCCGCGTCTCATCAAGCCGGCCGCCGGCGAGACGTACCACGCGATCGAATCACCGAAAGGCGAGCTCGGCTACTTCATCGTCAGCGACGGCAAATCCACGAACCCGTACCGCTTCCGCGTGCGTCCGCCGTCGTTCTGCAACCTGCAGGGCCTCCGGCGTCTCGTGCGCGGGCACCTCGTGGCCGACGTCGTGGCGCTGATCGGATCCATCGACATCGTCCTGGGAGAGGTCGACCGGTGATCGATCAGCTGCTGATCCCGCTCCTGAAGATCGTGATCGTGCTCAACGCGACGCTCGTGGCCGTCACCTATATGGTGCTGCTCGAACGCAAGGTCATCGCGTGGGCGCAGTCGCGGCTCGGGCCGATGCGCGTCGGGCCCTACGGCGTGCTGCAGCCGATTGCCGACGCGATCAAGCTGATGATCAAGGAGGACATCACGCCGGTTCGCGCCGACCGGTGGGTCTTCACCGCGGCGCCGATTATTTCGATGGTGCCGGCGCTCATCATCTACGCCGTGATCCCGTTCGGTCCGACGATTCGGCTGTTCGGCCGTCAGGTGACGCTGTACATCACCGACATCAACGTCGGCCTCCTGTACGTGGTGTCGGTGGCGTCGGTCGGCGTCTACGGCATCATCCTCGCCGGCTACTCGTCCAACAGCAAATACCCGCTGCTGGCGAGTCTCCGCGCGTCGGCGCAGCTGATCTCGTACGAGGTGGCGGTCACGCTGACGCTCGTCAGCGTCATTCTGATGGCCGGCACGCTCAGCATGGTCGAGATCGTCAACGCGCAGTACAACCAGCACGCATGGTTCGTCTTCCTGCAGCCGATCGCCTTCGTCATCGTCCTGATTGGCGGGCTGGCCGAGACCAATCGCGCGCCGTTCGATTTGCCGGAAGCCGAGCAGGAGCTGACCGGCGGGTTCCACACCGAATACAGCGGCATGCGCTTCGCGCTCTTCTTCCTCGCCGAATACGCGAACATGATCGTCGTGTCGTCGGTCGTGACGACGCTGTTTCTCGGGGGATGGCTGCCGCCGTTTCCGAACACCGCGGCGCTGCACTTCCTGTACTACGTGCCGAGCTGGGCGTGGTTCCTGATCAAATCGTTCCTGTTCCTGTATCTCTTCATCTGGATTCGCGCCACGCTGCCGC
>JBPYEE010000638.1:0-9199 GCA_051985095.1 Vicinamibacterales bacterium
GTGCCCGCGGTGGTCAGCGACAGTCTCGTTCCATTTGCCGTGGCGATCGTCGGCAAGGGCAGACCAGTTCTTCGTAACCGGGGACGCGGGACTGATAGATTGCAGCGGATTTCTTTCCATGAGCCGCGGGAGGTGTCGCTTCTGCGAGCTGGGATCGAAAACCGAACGTGCGGGCCGAACGCCTCGTCCACCTGCAAACGGAAGGAGTCGCCGCATCTCACTGACTTCGACCGAGAGACGATCGAGTAGCGAGGCTGTTTGAGCTGGTGCGGTTGGCTCGGGCGCAGCAGCGGATCGCGACTCGTCGAGCTCTCGCCGCGGTGCTGTTGTCGAGGAGGTCAGCCCTTGCCGCGAACGGGTGTATTGCCGACGGCTCCCACAGGTTGGTTTCAACCCCGCGAGCCGCTGGGCGCAATCGACTGGCGGATTGACCCTTTGTGCCCGCACAGGTGAGACCAGCGGCGACGACGGCCGCCGCGATCTCGCGCATCGCCCGCTGGCCGCGCTGGGCCGCCGATCAGCGTGATGTTGCCACGGCGGCCCTGGTCTGGGCAGTCACCTGGACGTGGGGAGCTCGGTCCGTTCGACGAACCTGAACCGCCATTGCGGCCCTTAATAGCGTGCGAGCTGGGTGAGCTGAATGAGGTTGCCGCAGGTGTCGTTCACCATCGCGATGGTCGAGGCGGTCACATCGGTGGGCGGCATCGTGAACTCGGCGCCGCGGGCCTTGATCCGCTCGTAGTCGCCTTTGACGTCGTCGGTGTAGAACATAGCCGCGGGCTGGTGCTGTTGGAACATCGCCTGCTGATACGCCTTGGCTGCGGGGTTGTTGTTCAACGCCAACTGCAGCTCGGTGCCGTTCGGCTCCTCGGCTGAGGCCACAGTCAGCCAGCGAAATAGGCCCTGCTTGACATCGGCCTTCTTGGCAAGGCCCAGTACCTCTGTATAGAAGCGCAGAGCCTTGTCCTGGTCGTCCACGTACACGCTGGTCAGTTTGATTTTCATGTCATTCCTCCCTGGGCGCCAGCCCTGTCACATCGGCGACGCCTCGTCCGTCAGTACAATGACGGACCGCGACGGAGGAATGTGACCGATGCCAACACCTGAGCGGCTCGCCGAGCGCTTCGAAGAGCACCGACCGCACGTGCGGGCCGTCGCGTATCGCATGCTCGGATCGGTCAGCGAGGCGGAGGACGCGGTCCAGGAAGCCTGGATCCGGTTGAGCCGCACGGATGTCGAGGGTGTCGACAACCTGCGCGGATGGCTGACGACGGTCGTGGCGCGCGTGTGCCTGGACATGCTGCGAACGCGCGCGTCGCGCCGGGAGGATCCCTTGGACGTGCACGTGCCGGATCCGATCATCACTCGCGCAATCAGCCGGGGGGACGACGGGCCCGAGGCCGACGCCATGCTCGCCGACTCTGTCGGTCTGGCGCTGCTCGTTGTCCTCGAGAAGCTGGAGCCGGCGGAACGACTGGCGTTCGTGCTCCACGATGTGTTTGCGATGACCTTCGAAGAGATCGCGCCGATCGTAGATCGCTCGGTCGTCGCTACGCGCCAGCTCGCGAGCCGCGCGCGCCGACGGGTCCAGGGCCAGGCGCCGACCTCAGACGTGGACCTACGGAAGCAGCGCCTCGTCGTCGACGCCTTTCTCGCCGCCGTCGAGCGCGGCGACTTTGAAGCGCTGGTGGCCGTCCTGGATCCGGAGATTGTGCTGCGGGCTGATGGCGGAGCTCTCAAGGGGATGTCGCGCCTCGTGCGTGGGGCTCAGGCGGTCGCGGCACAAGCCGCGACCTTCTCGAAGCTCGCGTTGTCCAATCAAGTGGTCCTGGTGAACGGCAACATTGGCGTCGTGTCGCGTCTTCCCGACGGGCGCCTGTTTTCCGTGCTCGGCTTCACGATTGCGGGCGGCAAGGTGCTCGAGGTCGACATCCTGGCGGATCCAGACCGGCTCAGTCGGCTCGATCTGTCGGCCATCGAGCGCTGAACCCTTGGCGTCGTCACATTTGTTCCGGTCGTTCCGTCCTCCTTGCGAGGGCCGAATCAAGCCGATTCGATTCAAATGGCTTCGCGGCGCCCTCAAGGAGGCAAGTCATGAACATGCAAGCCGCCAGGCAGACAATCGCCGCACCGGGACCGGCCCTCTCGCCGACGGGCCTGCGCATGCCCCGCTCCAAAGGAATAATTGTCGGCTTCTGGATCGTCACGGTGTTCTTCTGCCTGCAGATGGGCTTCACCGCCTATGCGCAACTGCGCCTGCCGCAAGTGGCGGAGATGTTCACCCACCTCGGCTTCCCCGACTACTTCCGGGTGGAGCTCTCGTGGGCCAAGCTCCTCGGCGTGGTGCTGCTGCTTTCGCCGGTGTCGGCGCGGCTCAAGGAGTGGGCTTACGCCGGCTTCGCCATCACTCTCGCCTCGGCGCTCCTCGCGCACGTCTCGGTGGGCGATGGCCCGGAGGTGTGGAGCTGGGCGGCGGTCACCGGCGGGCTCTGGGCGCTCTCGTACTTCTCCTGGCGGCGCGTGCAGGCCGCGCCGACAACCGCCTGACGGCTCGGACCGGTGTCGTCCAGTCGATCGTCAGGAATCCGGCAGAGAGCCCATGGCCAGTTCCTTCATCGGAAAGTCTTTGACGTTGTCCGTAAGGAGGGTGAGGTCGTTGACCATGGCCACCGCAGCAATAGTTGTGTCAGCGGTCGTCAGTGACGTCCCCTTCTTCGCGAAAGCCCTCTTCAGCAGACCTGCCATTCGCGCGACGGGCCAGCTGACGTGATAGTAGGCCAGGCTCTTCAGGAACTCTTCGGTCGCTGACTCTTCTGTCGGTCGCATCCCGGCATACACCTCGGTCACGTTCACCGAGCAGCAGGCCAACAGGTTGCCGTGTCTGAGAAGGTCGAGGAGGAATTCGCGTCGTTGTCGCTTGTCGTTGAGGGCGTCGATGATGACGCTGGTATCGAGGAGGTAGGTCGCCACTAGCGTCCGGATTTCGTCAGCCGCCGGTCACTCGCTTTCCGAAGATCCCTGACCCAGCTGGCCGCATTGCCTTTGAGCTCAGGATGGTTCTTGTCTTTCCAGACTCCTGCCGCGTGCTCGAGGGCTTTGATCTGCTGGAGGCGGCGAAGTTCCTTTTCAGCCGCCTGGATTAGGAAACCACTTCGCCCGCGCTTGCCCACGAGGCGATCGATCTCGCTAACGAGGGGTTCGGGGATGACGATATGGGTTCGTCTGGTACTCATAGCCCATACCATGTTAACAGCCTATGGGCCTATTTTCAAGGTCTACCGAGTGGAAAGCGTCGGTGCATACGCTGCTGTCGCTGACGGATTCCGCCGGACAAGATGATTCCGCCGGACGCTCGGCGTGCCATGTCCAAACGCTGGGTCGACTGTCATTGAGGTGACGAGCAGTCAATCCTTTTACGTCGCAACACCAGTCGCCGACCTCATTGCGAAGGCGGGACACGGCGTGGCCCTGGCCACCCGGCAGGCATTGCCTCTGGCTCGGTCGCTCGTGGTGTCACGTCCGGCGGCGGTTCTCCAGCCACCGGATGTGACTCGCCGTGGTGTTCAGGTCTCACTCGACAGTGCGCGGCATCCTGGCGTGACACTCGGAGTGCGAAGCGGCGCGCCTGGTATTGGCTCAGCGGACTCCCGGGGCTCGTTCGTGGCGACCACTTCTTCGACACCGTCGCGGAGGATGCGGCGTTCGAGTTTTAGGACGATTTTCACGGTCGACCCCGTAGCAGCCGAGGCCGACGCCGTCTCGTGGGATCAGTTCTCTGGCGACGGAGACCACATCACGCTTCACGCGCCTCCGGCGGGCTCGTCGTGCATCGCTCGCAGGATCCGCACGTGGTGATCCTCGAGTACGAGGTCAACGGCACGATCGTCGCGACCGGCGTGCGGTACGACAACCGCTTCATCTCCGTCATCACAAACGAGCACGAGAAGATTGTGCAGGGGAGGGACTACATGGACTCGTTGGCGGCATGGACGGCGCTGAATCGCGACCGTCCGTAGTCATGCCCGATCACTCTGCGGCCGCCGTCAGCAACGTAACGATCCTGTCGTCGAGTTGCTGCGCGGCGGCCGACGCCTGCACGGTTCCATACGGCGAGGGGCCGGTTGACGGAAGAAGCCTGATCGGCCGCCGGCGCACCGGGGTCCCCCCTCCGACAGAACGCTGAAAGCGTTACTTCGAGGCGATGGTGGGGTTCACCCAGCCGTTCTTCATCACGCCATGCGACGGACGGAAGCTGATGTAGTCCACATGATCGGGAATATCGGCCCAGCCATGGATGACGCCCGGCGGAACGATCAGCGCGTCACCGACCTTCAACTCGACTTTGTGTGCGCCAACCGCCAAGCCGCCGCAGCCTGGACCGTTCGGTCCGCCGTCAGGGTTGGCCGTGCTGTGCCGGCCATTGACGACATGGCCATCAATGAACGCCGTGCCGCCGCCGGAGACGACGTAATAGCCTTCGGTCTGATTGTCATGCGTAATGGCGCCCGGAATTGCATCCGCCGGCGGAGTTGCCATTTGTTGTCCGCACGGGATGGTCTGGGCCGCTCCCCGGGCATTGCCCGCCCCGGCGGCAGGCGCGGGCGGCGGGTTCCGAGTGGAGGCGCGATGAATGATGCCCAACTCCATGCTCCAGTCGTCGCCGATATCGACGACCTTGGCATTCTCGTCACGGACCCGCTGAGATTGTTCCGTAGCGCTGATCTTGTCGATCTCGGCCTTGGTGATGACGGTAGCGGTCGTCGGGTTTCCCGGCCTGGGCTGGGCGTAGACCGCCAGAGGAATCAGAACCGCCGCCGCAAGCAGAACTCTCAGTGCAGTGTTCTTCATGGTGTTCCTCCTGAACATATGGTCGCCCCTCAGGCGCTGTGGGCCAGCTTCACATCCGTCAGTGTCCTGACGGACATTTGGATCCACGAGACGGGAGACTACTGTATCGCCGCCGCCTGATCCGGCCCGGGTTTGTGAAGAAGAACTGCGATTGGGTGACTTGGATCCACGCATTCACTTCAGTTCCAGGACACGCAGATGTGACGGCGATTCAATGCCGCGTCCCATCTGTGGCGATGCAGTCATTAGTGGTTCCGCGATCGGTCTGACTTGCTCATGCTTCGCAGGGTGCACGAGAAAACTGTGGGCGCGCTCGAGCGGCATCCGTGCCCCCAGCGAAGGCAGAATCCTATCATGCCCGGCAATGATTCCTTCGCGGCCGACTCCGATCGTGCATCCGATGATTGACCGGGCAGGTCATACGTTTGCGACGCCCTGTGCGACGCATCGCCGGTTTTCGAGCCCGCGACACGTGTTGGGGATCCGAGGGCGATGACGTCAAATCTGGGGCACATGCCGCTGGTGTCGCCGACCGAGACCTTCGAGGCAGCCGCCAGCGTGAGCGGTAAAAACCGTTGGCCGCGGGCCCTTCAGGTGGTGTGTCGTCGCGATCGTGACACTCGTCGGTACACATAGCCCGGCTGGGCATAGCCTTGGGTGCAAAGCACAATTCCGGCCCGATTTTCGATGCGGAGGGAGGGCCGAGTGGCCTTGAAAGCCAATTGGGGCGATCTTCGAACTCGCGATTTTCCGCCTGAACCCCGGCATGTCACGCCAGACAGCGCCTCAAATCGACGTGCGTCCCGTCGCGTCCTGAGCGTCCCATTCCGACCCGATTGGCACTCTCACGGTTACACACGACCAGCGATGCGCGTCTCCTCGGCGGGAAGTCGAGCCGGGCGGAGGTTTGGTATCGGCTCCGGACGTGCATCAAACGGGTTGATTCATTTCGTGGAGGATCGCCACGAACTGCGGATCCGCATGCAGCGTCCGGTAGTGCGGAAAGTGGCGCGCCCAGAGGATGAAGTTGGGATCTCGATCGTCCCACGCGCGACGTGCGAATGCCAAGGCCACGCCGCGCTCTCCAGCGGCCTCTCCGGTCAGCGCCAGGTGGGATGGCGAGGCGTACTGGCGCGGAGCGCGCTCGACCAATTCGCGATGTAACGTCCTGGCGTCCATCGGCTTTCGCGCTTGCCCGAAAACGCCTGCGAGCGCCGTAAGGGCGAGCGTATGTCGGTTCGACATCGCTGCCGCAGCCTCGAGCAGACTGATCGCATCGTCGAAGCGTGCCACCAGACCAAGCGAGATCCCGAACGCCCACTGCGCGACGAACGAACCAGGGTCCTGTTGAACCGCGCGGTGGCATACGTCAACGGCTTCCTCCAATCGCCCTGCAGTGAACAAGCAGGCGCCAAGGTTCGTCATCGCGTAAGCCGACAGCGGATCGCTGTTGAGCGCTCGGCGGGCCTCGGCGATGCCACGTTCATAGTCGCCGCAGGCCCACTGACAGTAGAGAAGTGCGTACCATGTCCGGCCCAAGCCGTACTGCGGATTGAGCGTCAATGCCCGCTCGAATTCTCCGCCGGCCCTCGCGCGATTGTTTTCGAACAGTAACGTGGCACAGGCTAGTGCCGTATGACCCTGTGCTGACGTGGGATCGAGCTCGATCGACCGGAGCGCTGCCGTCATGGCCGGTGCCTTCGTCTCCGAGGCTGGAGCCGCCCCGGCGTACGACAGGACGGTAAATCCATCGGCGAGACCTGCCCACGCGAGCGAATAACCGGGGTCGAGCTCGACCGCTCGCTTCAGTAAGTCGATGCCCGCGGGCACGTTGGCCCCTCGGCGATCGAGGAGCGCCCGCCCCCTCAAAAAGAGCTGGTAGGCGTCGATGTTCGGGGTGGGTTTCGCGACCAGCCGCTCGCCTGGGTCTCCCGTGAAGGTCACGCGCAATCGGTCGACGATCGATTTCGCAATCTCGTCCTGGACATCGAAGATGTCCTTCAGTTCACGATCGTAGCGCTCCGACCAGATTTGATACCCATTGCGCACGTCGCTGAGTTGCACCGTGATGCGTACGCGATTGCCGGCGCGCCGGACGCTACCCTCCAGCACCGTCGCAACGTTCAGTTGGCGTCCGATAGTGTGCAGGTCGTCGTTCCTGCCTTTAAAGGAAAACGCCGACGTGCGCGCGGCGACACGCAGGCCGTCGAGCGGGGTCAGCGCATTCAGAATCTCTTCGGCAATCCCATCGCAGAACCAGTCCTGATCCTTCAAGGCGCTCATGTCTTTGAAGGCCAATACGGCGATCGACGCGACTCGCCGAGGTTCAATCGAGTAGGGACTGGCGCGAACCTCCAGTATCGCTCCAGACTCCCACGCGGTCCGGTAGCCTCTCAGCTCGGCAAGGATTTCGGTGGCGCTCTGAATCCGGTCGCGAGGATTCTTCTCCAGGCAGCGGGTGATCAGACGACCCACGCCGAATGGGATGTCGTCGCGCAATTGCTCAACCGGCGTCGGATGGTCCTTCAGGATGGACGACAGAAGAGCCGGTGGCGAATCGCCGCGAAATGGCCGTAGGCCGGCGGCCATCTCGTAGAGCAGAATCCCGAACGAAAAAATGTCCGTCCGTGAATCAAGCGTCTTGCCTTCGATCTGCTCTGGCGACATGTACGGCATGGTGCCGACGATCGTGCCATGTCGGGTTACCGTGAGCCGGGTTTCCAGGGCATCGGACGGCCCCCGATCCGGCTCTGCGTGCCGAGCCAGGCCGAAATCCAGCACCTTCACGCGCCCGTCGTGCGAGACCATGACGTTGGTGCTCTTCAGGTCGCGGTGGATGATGTGCTTCGCATGCGCCGACGCCAGCGCGTCGGCCAGCGGGATGGCGATATCGAAGAACTGTGTAAGGTCAACGCCACCTGGGTGGATCAGTTGATCGAGCGTGCGTCCCTCGATCAGTTCCATCGTCATGAACGGCACGCCGTCTGCCTCTTCGGTCGAAAAGATTGTGACGACGTGCTGGTGGTTCAGCGCGGCGACGGCGCGAGCTTCACGTGTGAAGCGAGCAAGCGCCTCCGGGTCGTTGGTCACCGCATCGCCCAACACTTTGATCGCGATCTCGCGCTCGAGTTTCTCATCGCGCGCTCGATACACGCTTCCCATCCCACCCGACCCGAGCGGGCAGAGGATCGTGTACTTGCCAAGTCGAGCGCCAGCGACCAGGGTCATGCGGGATTCCTGTGGAAGTCGGCGCCCATTGTATCGGCTGAGCTCGAAGGTTGGAATCAGACAAGTGTTCCGCGTCCGTCGTCTATGAGTTGGCCTTCAGGCGAACTTCGCCGATGTATCGCATCGCCCGGGGCGTAGAGCCACGACAGGTGACGGTCGTAGTCGCGACGATTCCCCGGAAGACGGCATCGCGCCGTTCCCGCGGGACGACGGGCCACGCTCTCCGATTCATGACACTCGCGTTTCGCGGCGGTCTGTATCCGCCGCCGAGGCGGTAGCGATCGCAATCGTTTCACCGTTATCGCTTTTGATGAGCCAACACGGGACAAGCCACGTTTGATCGACTCCGATAACATAGCGTCCGATGTCGAAGACCATCCTCGTCTGCGGGTACGGTCCCGGTATCTCTGACCGCGTCGTCCGTCGCTTCGCTCACGAAGGGTTTGCTGTGGCGATCGTCGCGCGACGCCCGGACAAGCTTGCAGCTGCCAGGCAGTCGTTGGAAAAACACGGGATCGCGGTCTCCACCTTCGACGCCGATCTCAGTAATCCGGCAACAGCGAAGGACGTCGTTGTAGCTGTCCGGGCAAAGCTCGGTCGCATCACCGCGTTGCACTGGAACGCGTTTTCGCCGGGTGCCGCCGGCGACGTGCTGGCGGCCGAACCGACCGCAATCCACGAAGCACTCGACATCGCGGTCACGAGCCTTCTTGCGACGGTGCGCGAGGCACACGCTGACCTGAAGGCTGAGCGTGGAGCGGTGCTGGTTACCAACGGTGGATTTGGAATCTTCGACCCACAGATCAATGCAATGGCCGTCCAGGCCTCGGCCATGGGCCTCGCGGTCGCGTGTGCGGCGAAACACAAGTTGGTCGGCGTCCTCGCCGAGCGGCTGCGCCCGGACGGCATCTACGTCGGCGAGGTGATGGTGTTCGGTGTCGTCCAAGGGACGCCGTTCGACCGGGGTGACGCGACGATCGACCCGAGAACGGTCGCAGACAGATTCTGGGAACTCTACGCGAAGCGCGAACAGGTATCCGTTGATGTGGGCTAGCGTTTTTCGGCAAGCGTCTCAAGAGACGACGTTGACGGCTACGCAACATCCAGCGAGCGAATCCGGAGA
>JBPYEE010000639.1:0-5679 GCA_051985095.1 Vicinamibacterales bacterium
CTGGCAGCTGGCGATGAAGCTGTCGCCACCCGTCGGGACGCGTTGAGGGTCGCATGTTGCGGCTTGCCGTCAGAGGGAGAGGCGACCGTTCGTAGTGGCGCGGGCGCGGCAGGGCACGTACGTCGCCGCACCGACATGCGCGCAGCCGTTGCGATCGCAGCCGCGAACGCGCGTGGCCGCCCCTGTGAGCGGGCGAGTTGTACTCAGCCGCGGCGCACGGCACCAATTGACCCAGGCCGGGCTCTCGCACTCATTCGTCCACCGGGACCGGCCTCTGACAACGCCCCGCGTCGCCGGGGGGCACGTAGGGGCATTCGGCGAGGCTGACGTGGTCACGCCGAAACGCGACGCGCGTTCCGAGCGTGTGCAATCCACGCTCGCACGCCGACCGGCGTCATGGCCACCGCACGGGAGTTCGAACGCGCCGGTGGCGTTTCAGGCCGAAGGGTTGCGCGGAACGCGGATGCGCGTGGTCGAGTCGACGCAGCGCGTCGCTACGCCCGCAGCCGCGGGAGCAGTCGCAGCGCGTTGTCGCGCTCGATCAGACGGAGGTCGTCTGCGGTGAACATGTTCAGTGCCGCGAGCTCGCGGGCGACGTCGACGCTCGTGCCGCCCGGCGGGAAGTCGGTGCCGAACAGCACGCGCGAGGGTGTGACCAGCCTTAGCAGTGACGCGATCGCGCCCTCGTTGGTGGCGCCGGCAAGATCGTAAGAGAACGCCGCCGCCGCCGCCAGGAATCCATTGGGCAGCCGATCCTTCGCGGAGCGTGACGCGCGGTCGATGCGACCCGCGAGAAACGGAACGCTGCCGCCAGCGTGCGACCAGATGAAGCGAATGTCGGGGAAGCGCGCGGCATCGCCGCTGAAGGCGACGCCTATGACGGCTCGCGTCGTGTCGGTGCCGTACTCGATGCTGCCGGGGCCGATGCCCGGCGCGTAGTCGAGGTTCCGGCAGCAGTTTGCCGCGGTGGGATGCACGTGAACGACTGCCTTGCGCCGGTTGAGTTCTTCCATGACCGGCCGGTAGGTCGGGTGACCGAGCCACGTGTCGCCGTAGCTCGTGAACAGCCCCACGCCATCGGCTTTGAGCGTGTCATAGGCGTACTCGATTTCACGCAGCGTCGCGTCCACATTGGGAAGGGGCATCGCCGCGAAAAGTCCGAATCGCCTCGGGTGGTCCTGGACGAGGCGCGCGCCGTAGTCGTTGCACGCGCGCGCGACGCGCTGCGTGGCCGCCGCATCACCGAACCAGAGGCCGGGGTTTGTGATTGAGATGACGGCGGTCGCGACGCCGCCGCGATCCATGTCGTCGATTGATTGCGCGGGCGTCCACGTGGTGTTCGCCGCCTGCAGGAGCGGCCGGCCCTTTACCTCGGCAATCCACGCCGGCGGCGCGAAATGATGATGGATGTCGACGCGGTAGGGAGCGGCACCCCCGACCTGGGTGGCCGCGCTCCGCTGCGCGCGCGTCGTCGCTGCGGCGAGCGAGGCGAGGGCGACCGTCAGAAAACCGCGTCGATCGAGTTCCATGGTTCGTGCCGACGTTCGGCCACACCGTACACCGAGCCGGCCGGTTCGTCCAGTCGAGCCCCCCGGAGACCCCACGTCGACGACGAGCGACCGCCGGGACGGAGCGGCATGCGTCGCTGGTCGCGTGCGCGGGTGGTCCGGCGTGTGCGAACCTCGTCGGGTGAGGGCGCGTCTCGCGGCTGCCCAGGAGCCGGCCGAAAAACGCAGAGCACGCCGATGCCCGGGCGAACGGACCTCCGGGCGACGATTCGCGGCGATCGTCGTACCGAAGTGTTGTTGCCGGAGGGGCCGGAAGAATTGCCTCGAGCACGCCCATCCGAATCGTGGATCGACGTTTCAGGACTTCGACGGTGGCCGAGCGTCAAGGTCGAACGCGGCGGTCATCACCTTCCCGCCGCGCTTGACCTGGACGAACAGCCGATAGCTGCCGGGCTTCGGAAACGCATACGGCACCGCAATCCGGCTGTCGAGCGACATTGCATGGCCCGCATGCGGATCGCCGCCGCCGAAACGCTGCATCGCGGCCATCGAGATGCTGCCGGCGGGGTGGAGATGCGCGAAGACAGATCCGTCGTGGCTTGCGATCAACAGGTGGGCAGCCATGCCCATGTACGGCTCGACGTCAACGTTGGCGCCGGCCGCATCCCGGACCTCGAAGCGCAGGTCGCGTTCGACGCCCGCCGTCGCCGGTGCGGGCCCCCGCTCCCATACGAGCCGCGAGCCGTCCCCGAGATCACAAGACACGCTCGGTGCCTCCGGCTGCGCATTGCCGCTGAACCAGGAGTCGTCGGCATCGGTTGCCATCGGTGATCCGTCGCCGTCACCGTTGAGTTCGACGTCGGCGACCAGCGTGTGCGCATAGCCGCTCTCGTGGACGATGTCGCCGTAGACCTTGTAACGTCCCGCCGGAAGCGGCGGAACATCGGCATCGAAATCACGGTCCGCCGGCGTGCGCGCGATCGGATGCAGATGGGCCACGGCGTCGAGCGCCGGCTCGCGTACCAGGAACAAGTGCATCAGCTTTCCATGATCGGGGATCAGCGCGTTGTACCGATTTGCCTCGACTGGTGAGCCAGTCCAGCGCGGATCGCGGATGCTCAACGTCACCATGCGGCGATCGCCCTGCCGCGAGAGCGACGCTTCAGCATTGAACGGCCGATACAGCACCGACGCCTTGTAGCTGGACGCCTCCGCGGCCCACCACACGTTGCCACCCCACAGGGCGAGGCCGGCGACGACTGCCGCGACGGCGATGCCAATGCGCGCGCGCCGGCGACGCACCGCATCCGGCTCCACGCCCGGCGCCAGCCCGCTCTCGCGCACCGCGGCACCGATAATCGTCAGCAGCCCCGCCGTCAAAAAGACACCGAGCGCCGCGAGCACGCCGCCAAGGCCCGGCGCCATCTGACGTTCCGCGGTTGCCAGCGCCATGACTGGAATGGCGACCCCACCCGACCCCGCCGGCCCGTCCACGGTCACGGCGAGCTGGTACGCGGTCGCAGTCATGAACCAGAGCTCTGTGGTGTAAAGCGACGGATCGCCCGGAACCGGCGCCGCGTCTTCTGGCGGCGGCGCCCCTTTCAGTCCGACGTTCCACTGGCGGGCGCGAACCGTGACGTGATGCGGCTGGGCGGTCTGCGCATCTTCGACGCGCACCGTCACCTGGGCTCGTCCGGGAATGACGCCCGGCAGGCGCACGCTGACGCGCACGTTGTAGGGACCCGCTTTGCCGCTGAAGAAGGTGTCGGGACTCCCGACGTGGGCCATCGACAACGCCGCCAACGCGAGCACTGCGAGGCGAGCTCGCCCGCGCGTCATCGCTGCACTCGCGACATCCAGTTGCCCCACCAGAGACCGCAGCGCGCGGACACGTACCCGATTGCGAGCGCGATCGACAGGCCCGCCGCGAGACGATTGGGCGGGTTCAACCGGTACCACCGTGCCTGAACCACAGGGTCCATGAAGTACGGCATCCGATGAGTGGCGAAGAACCAGTTCCGCGCAGCCGGCGTGATCAGGAAATTCGCGAATGGCCACTGCACCGCGATGAAACCGACGAGGAACACCGCAGCGGCGATCAGCGCGAGCAGCCAGTCGTTGATCCGACCGCGGCTGCGTTGCATCACGAGGTCGAGCGCCAACGCCGGCACGATCAGCAGCAACGGAAAATCGGGCGGCAGGAACCGGTCGACCTGCACGTAGATGGGCCCGAGCAGCGGCTGCGCCGGAAAGAATGGCAGCAGCACGAGCATGAACAACGTCAGGCCGGTGTAAACCGCCGCGACCGTCGTCGCCGGCCACCGGGCGATTGACGCCCGCGCCGCGCTGACCATGAAGAACAGGAAGACGCCGGCGCTCACTTGGTAGAAATGCGACTCGTGCATACGCCAGCGCTCGGTGTGCTCGGTCGCGACCGTCGCGGCGAGCAACAAGAGCAGGCCGGCACCATACAAGTACAGCTGGCCGAGGTGGTTGCGCTCGCCGGCCGCGCGGTTCTGCCACGCGAGCGCCATCAGCATCGCACCGCACTGAATGGCGGCGATGCCAGCGGCGAGCAGCATATGCGGCGGGCTGATGATTTTCACGTCCAACCCGTACGCGTTGTGCCACCAGTCGTCAAATGGTGCGGAGGTGACCATCGCAAACGCGCCCCAGATGCAGACCCACGCGCCCAACGGCGCCCGGAACCCCCAGAAGCGAACGGCCCTCCCGCGATCCCCCTCGGACCCCGCGAACGTCGTCTGCAGCGCGACCCACCCGGAGGTGACGCCGGCAATGATGCCGCCGAGGTAAATGGCCAGGTGCGCCGGCGTCCAGAAGGTGTCGCGGCCGATCGATTTGTGCCAGGAGATGTCCCAGATCACACCGAGGATGACACTGGTGGAGGCAAAGAGCACCGCGTAAATCGACCAGTGCGCGGCGGCCGAATCGACCACCCGAGAACGCGCGAGGGGTCGGCTGTCGGGTAATGTCGCAGCAGAGGTAGCCATGGCCGTTATGGTAACAGGCCCTCACGACCCCGGAGGCTATACTTCGGTCCGGAGTCAAGCATGCGAATCAAGCCGCTCATTGGCGTGGTCACGGTGGTTGCCCTCGGTGGATCGAATGCGACGCCTCGAGTGCTGGCAACCGCACCCATGGCGTGCGAGGCGCTCGGTCAGCTGCCGCTCACCGACGGGAAGGTCATCTCCGCCGAGACGGTTCAAGCCGGCGGATTCATACCTCCGGCGCCAACGAATGCGGCCGCGGCCGCCGCGGCGTTCAAGGCCCTCCCGGCGTTTTGCCGGGTGGCGTTGCGCCTGACGCCGACGCCTGACTCCGACATTCGCGTGGAGGTCTGGCTGCCCTCATCGGGATGGAACCGCAAACTCCAGGCGGCTGGCAACGGCGGGCTCGGCGGGACGATCCCGTATCCCGCCTTGGCGGCTGCGGTCAGAGCCGGTTATGCCGCCGTGGCCACCGATACAGGCCACGTCGGCGGCAACGCCGATTTTGTCGCCGGACATCACGAGAAGCTCGTGGATTTCGCGTATCGCGCGATCCACGACATGACGGTTACGGCCAAGACGGTCGTGGCCGCCCACTACGAGGCACGACCGGTGAGGTCGTACTTCAGTTCGTGCTCGACAGGAGGCCGGCAGGGCCTGATCGAGGCGCAGCGCTACCCGGAGGATTTCGACGGCATCGTGGCCGGCGACCCGTCTTGGGATCAGATGCGGCTCTACGCCGCAAGGGTCGCGTTGAACGTGTTCGTCAACCGCGACCCGGCCGCTGCCATCCCGGCCAGTAAGCTTCCGATGATCCATGAGGCCGTGCTCAACAAGTGCGATGCGGCCGATGGGGTGAAGGACAGCGTGATCGAAGATCCGTCGCGGTGCGACTTCGACTACGCGACCCTGGCGTGCCCTGGCGCCGATCGCCCCGATTGTCTGACGAAAGCGCAGGTGGAGTCCGCGAAGGCGATGACCTCACCGATCGCCGATCGGCGGACCGGCGCCGTCTTGCACCCGGGTCGGTACTATCCCGGATCGGAGCTGGGCTGGGGCGCCGTCGGCGGACCTACACCCTCGGGCGAATCGCTCGAGGGCATGACGAAGATCGTGTTCAAGCCGGGCTGGGACTACCACACGATCCACGTTCCCGACGACGT
>JBPYEE010000640.1:0-15148 GCA_051985095.1 Vicinamibacterales bacterium
ACTCCCTGAGCACGTGCCGCTGAACTCGCTAATCCGATGCACACACCCACACCCAGCACGAGAGCCCCTCTTCGTCGAAGCATCGCGATCCTCCAGCCTTGATTGAGTTAGGACACCAAAAGGATGCGGAGTTTTACCACAGGGAAGACGCGCAGATCCGCTGCGCAACGGCTCAGGCAGGTGCCCCAGTCCAGGCGGGGGGGTCGGGCAACGCGTCAGACGGCGGGCCGCCTCGGGCGGCGGCGGTCAGCGCGTCTTGTCGTCCTCGCCGCGCTCACCCTCATCCATCGCCTGCTTGAATCCGCGCACGGCCTGGCCCAGGCTGCGAGCCAGATCGGGCAACTTGCGCGGGCCGAAGATTAGCAGCGCGATGCCCAGAATCACGAGCAGTTCGGGTAATCCAATCCTCGACACGAGGTCATTCTACCGCCGTTTACCCGCGGATCGTCCGGTGATGTCTGCTACCATGCGCGCTCATGAAGACGCTGCTCGTCGGCGTTGTCGCCACCGTGACGCTCGTTGCGGCCCCGGCGAGTCATCTCCGCATCTACGTCATCGACGTGGAGGGCGGCGGCGCCACGCTGGTCATCTCTCCGTCCGGCCAGTCGATGCTGATTGACAGCGGGAGCCCCGCGCCGGCGGCGGCTCGCGATGCCCAGCGAATCGCCGATGCCATGCACGCGGCCGGGCTGGCGCGCATCAATTACCTGTTCACCACGCACTACGACGGCGACCACGTCGGCGGCGCTCCGGCAGCCAATGCGGCCGCGAAGTTCGACCGGTTTTTCGACCACGGGGACTTCGATTCGAAATGGGAACAGAACCGAGGGATCGAGGATCGCTTTGCCGCCTATCTCGCGATCGCGCGCGGGAAACGCACGATCGTCCATGCCGGCGACACGATTCCGTTTGGCGATGCGCGCGTCGACGTGGTGGCGTCCCAGGGCGCGGTCATCGCGAAGGCGCTGAATGGCGGCGGGCAGACCAATCCGTTCTGTCGTGACGCCGAACGGAAGGCACCGAATACGACGGAAAACTCGCAGTCGGCTGGCGTGCTCGTGTCGTACCGTGGATTCACGTTTCTCGACGTGGGCGATTTAACGTGGGACAAGGAGATGGACCTCGCCTGTCCGGTGAACAAGCTTGGACGCGTCTCGCTGCTGCTGGCGACGCATCACGGCTTCTTCAATGATCAATCGGGCGCCCCGGCGCTGCTGTGGGCCATTCAGCCGCAGGTGGTGATTGCGAACAACGGTCCCCGCAAGGGGATGGCGCCGGCGGCGTTTGACCGCATCATGCAGGTCCGCGGACTCGAGGGGCTCTGGCAGTCGCACCTCGCCCTGGCCAACGAGAAGGACAAGAACGCGAACGACGAGATGATTGCCAACGTCGAAGCGTCGCCGGACTGTCACGGTCATGCGATTGTCGTCGACGCGAGCCCGGACGGCCAGTACACCGTCACGAACACGCGGAACGATTTTGCCAAGACCTATCACGTGCATTGATGCGTGGCCCCATGCTGGTGCGTCTGAGTCCGATCATCGCCGCAGTCGCCCTGACGCAGACGGTGGTCACAACCGGCCAACAATCCGACAGAACCAGAAATCCGCTTAGCGGCGACGCGGACGCGGCCGCACGCGGCGCCGCGCTCTATGCGCGATCGTGTCAGTCGTGCCACGGACCGGAGGGCCAGGGCGATCGCGGGCCGGCGTTGACCGGACGTCTGGCGCACGGCGACACCGATATCGATCTCTTTCAGACGATCCGCACCGGTGTGCCCGGCACACAGATGCCGCCGTTCGGCGCGCTCGCTGATGAACAGGTCTGGCAGCTGGTCGTCTATGTCCGCACGCTGGCGCCGCCCGCTCGCGGCGACACACCGCCGCCGGTGCCGATCGTGCTCAAGACCCGGGATGGCCAGGAACTGCGTGGTACGCGGCTGAACGAAGACACGTTTTCGGTGCAACTCGTCGACGGCGCCGGTCGGTGGCACTTTTTCGACAAGGCGACGCGCGCGGCGTATCACGTCGAATTCGGTCCGGTCACGCCCGCGCGACTCGAACACGCGCACAACGAGCCGGCGAACTGGCTGATGTACTGGGGCGACTACCAGTCCACGCACTACTCGGCCCTGAACGAGATCACGACGAACAACGTCCACCGGCTCCAAACGGCGTGGACCTTCCCGCTGCCCGGGGCCTCAGCGCTCGAAGCGACGCCGCTCGTGGTCGACGGGGTCATGTTCGTGACGCAGCCGGGCGTCGTCGTCGCGCTCGACGCGCGGACCGGTCGGCAGCTGTGGCGGTTCAATCGCACACGGAAAGTCACGAACCCGAACGAGTTAAATCCGTTCAACCGCGGTGTCGCGATCGCGGGCGACGCGGTTCTGTTTGGCACTCTGGATGCGGCCCTGGTCGCCGTCGACGTGCACACCGGGCGGTTGCGGTGGGAAACCCAGGTCGCCGATTCGCTGGTCGGCTATAGCCTTACGAGCGCGCCGCTGGTTGTGAGAGACAAGGTGCTTGTGGGCATCACCGGCGGCGAGTTCGGCGCGCGCGGATTTCTCGACGCCTACGACGTCGCCACCGGGCAGCGGCTCTGGCGGTGGTACGCGGTGCCAGGTCCCGGTGAGTTCGGCAACGACACGTGGAAGGGGGACAGCTGGCAGCACGGCGGCAGTCCCATGTGGCTGACCGGCGCGTATGATCCGGCGTTGAATCTGGTGTACTGGACGGTCGGCAATCCGGGTCCCCAGATCGATCGGTCGGCGCGGGGCGATCTCGACAACCTGTTCAGCGATTCGGTGGTGGCGATCGATCCCGACACCGGACAGCGGCGGTGGCACTATCAATTCACACCGAACGATGGCCACGACTGGGATTCCTGCCAGGCGGTCGTGCTGGTCGATCGGATGTGGCACGGTCAGCCGCGCAAGCTGTTGCTGCACGCCGATCGGAACGGGTTTCTGTACGTGCTCGACCGCACCACGGGCGCGTTCCTGACGGCGATGCCGTTCGTGTACCAGAATTGGAACGCCGGCTTCGACGAGCGGGGCCGGCCCCGCGTCATTCGCGGTGCGAACTCCACTCCTGACGGGAGTTATTTCGTCTATCCCACGCTGGGCGGCGCAACGAATTTCCAGGCGCCGTCCTACAGTCCGATCACGCAGTGGCTGTATCTGGCGTACCGCGAAGGCGGCCAGGTCTACCGAAGCGCCGCGGTGCCGTTCGAGCCGGGCCGACAGTACATCGGCCGCGCCACCGCGACGTCAACGGCGTCGGCCGCCCGCCCCGGAGAACCGGCGCCGTCGGCAGGCATCAAGGCCCTCGACCCGGAGACCGGCAAGACGATGTGGGACTTTCCGATCTTCGAGGGCTCCCTGACCAACGGCGTGCTCGCCACGGCCGGCGGCGTCTTGTTTGCGGCCGTGCGTGACGGCAACCTCGTGGCGCTCGGCGCCGCAAACGGCCAGCCGCTGTGGCACTTTCAGACCGGCGCACGCATGGCCGCGTCGCCCATGAGCTACGCCGTGAATGGCCGTCAGTTCGTGGCGATCGCCGCCGGCAGCGCCTTGTACGCCTTTACGCTGGCCGAGTAGACCCATGACGTATCGGTGGGCGCTCGCGGTGGCCGCCTGGATGGCCATGGCGCCAGCCGGCGCCCGATACCATGCAGCCGTCAACGGCGAAGTGGTTCAGTTAGAGGACTCCGCCTCGCACATCGTCGTCTCCATTCTCCCGTCCGTCGGCAATATCGCGTTCAAGATGACGGTCGAGGGTCGTGACGTTTTGAGATGGCCGTTCCGCTCGGTTGACGAATTCAAGGCGGCGCCCGCCATGAGCGGCATCCCCTTTCTGGGACCGTGGGCCAACCGGCTCGATGAGCCGGCCTTTTATGCCAACGGTCGGAAATACGCGTTCGATATGACGCTCGGCAACGTGCGCGGCGCGATTCCGATTCACGGATTCCTCACCACGACCGCCGACTGGCACCTGGTCGAGGTCAAAGCCGATGCCCGCGCGGCGTGGGAGACGAGTCGCCTCGAATTCTTCCGGGAGCCGGCGTGGATGAAGCAGTGGCCTTTCGCGCACACGATTCAGATGACCTACCAGCTGCAGGACGGGGTTCTGGAGGTGCGGACGCGGATCGCCAACGTCAGCAACGACGCGATGCCGGTCGCGATAGGCTTTCACCCGTATTTTCAATTGACCGACGCGCCTCGCGACGAGTGGACACTCGCCGTGGGCGCGCGGCTCCACTGGCGGCTCACACCCGAGAAGATTCCCACTGGGGAGACCGAACCGGCCGACCGCGTCCTGGACCCTCCGTCAGCGGCTTCGCTTCGACACCTGGCGCTCGATGACGTGTTCGGCGATCTGGTGCGCGACGCGTACGGACGGTCGACGATGTCGGTCGCCGGCAAGCAGCAGCGCCTCGACGTCGTGCTCGGCCCCAGATACCGTGCGACCGTCATCTGGGCGCCCGCGGCGCAGGAGTTCGTCTGCATCGAGCCGATGACCGGCATTACCGACGCGCTGAACCTGTCGCACCGAGGTGTATATAGCGAGCTTCAGAGCATTCCGCCCGGCGGTGCGTGGGAGGAGAGCTTCTGGATCCGCCCGAGTGGCTTTTCACGAGAGGAACGTCCGCATGAATGACGCCCAAATCCACGCGAAGGCGATTATCGCCGCCGCGCTGATCAGCAGCCGCGCAGTCGACCCCGGTACGTTGGCGTCGCCCAACAAGGACATCAGCAACCACAAACTGGCGCATCTCCGCGAACTGACGGAACGGATCTACAACGCCCTGACGTCCGACACCGCCGCCTGACAGATCCACTTCGATCCGTGTCCGATCCTGTCGAGCTCGGTTGACCGCCGACGCCAGCCACAGACCGTTGACACGCGGATTCTCAGGTGCGGGATGGCGTCGGCGCGCCACGCGCGGAGAGCATTTCCATTGGCGGGGGCGGTGCATCGCGCGTCGGGCGGCAGTTGCGCGATGCCATCCACCACACGTCGCATCACCTGCATCATGGCGGCTGTTGGCGCGCTGGCGTCGTGCACGACGACGACACAAACGTCGACGACGGCGCCATCGGCGGGCAAGTGTCAGATGACCGTCGCCGGAGCGCCGACCTCGTTTCAAGCCTCGGGGGAAGCGGGACCGTGACAATTGCAGTCGAACGCGACTGCACGTGGTCGGTCGCGAGCAGCGCCGCGTGGATCACGATCCATGAGGGCAATTCGGGTCAGGGCCCTGCATCAATCGGCTACAGCGTCGCGTCAAATTCGGCACCCGGCGCCCGCAAGGGATCGATCGCGATTGGGGCCGACTCGGTTGCGCTCAGTAGGGCCGGTGCTCCCTGCCGTTTTTCTCTCAGTCGCTCCAATGACTCCATCGGGTCGGACGGCGCACAACTCGCTATCGACATAACAACGCTCACCGGTTGCAGCTGGATGGCGGCGAGCGGGGCGGCCTGGATCTCGATCGCGTCGGGTGGCACTGGCACGGCCAGCGGAACCGGGTCGATGTCGGTGGCACCAGACGGAGGGGCCGCCCGCGTCGGACAAGTCACAATCGCCCGGCCAGACGTATGTGGTCAATCAGGCGGCCGCACCACCGGCACCGAGTCTCAGCCCGTCGCCGACCCCGTCGCCGGACCCGACGCCGCAGCCGAGCCCCGTGAAGCCGGCCGCTACGCCTCAGCCGGCCCCCACGCCCGCGCCGCGCCTTCGGTGCCGTCGCCGCAACATGTGAACTTCACAGGCACGGTGCGGTCCGTCACCGGCCATTGCCCGGACTTCTCACTGGACGTTGGTGGACGACGCGCCGTGACAACCGACGGCTCGACAGACTTCAAGCACGGAGGCTGCGGAGACCTCAAAACGGGCATGACCGTGACGGTCGACGGCGTCGCGATCGGGAGTGGAGCCGTGACGGCGGACGAAGCGGATCGGGTGGGACAGAGCGACTGACGCGGCATGCCGCGCCTGCTCACATCGACAGCCAGGCCCAGGGACAGATGGCGCCGAGGACGTAGATCAGCGTCAATACAGCAATGATCAGATCCTGCGAGCGCAGCGACAGCAGTATCGCGAGGACGATTGCAATCGACTTGGCGCCAACCAGCGTGACGCCGACGCCCCAGGTCGCCATGTAGAACGACAGCAGCGGGTTCGCCTCAGCAGCAAATCCAAACCGTTGCACGCCCGAAAAGGTCATCACCGCGTCGGCGACCTGCACCGCCGCAAACAAGACGAGCGGCCATATGGCGCGCGTCCGCGAATTCGGCAGCGTCTTGGTCAGCAGCTGAGTAAACATGGCCGGTCGATCGGGTCAGAAGCCTCCAGCGCCCAGTGCAAAGAGCCGGCCTCCAGGATACTGACGAGAAACCGCGTCTTTGTGCGGAAGAGTCACCCGAACGCCAACCTTTTGTCGGCCCGCCGCGGGGGCCTGCGAGCCCGAGCGCCGACGACACCCTGACGACCGGTGTGACCGGCGGCGACCGAACGCGCAGACGGGTTGTCGTTGGAACTCGCCGCGGTCAGGGGACGCCCGGTATGTGCCCGCGAGGGAGGCGGGCCTGTGGGCGTGGCGGCCGCAACGAGGTTACGGGATGAAGGTGAACCGAGTCTGCGCGCTGAACGTGCGTGGCAGTCCGATGAGCGAGCCGGTCACGGGCCGCGTCCGTGTGGTGACCCGGACGTAGTAGTCGCGCGCGGGATCGAGCTTGGCCGTGGCGCACAGCGGAACGCGCGTCCCTTTCGTCAACCACACGCGCACGGCGGCGTTGTTTTCAGTGACCAGCGTCTCCTCCTGGCCGCCATCGACGGACCGGCTCAACGTGTGACGCCGCGTGAGGTTGTCGTACTGATCCGAAATCATGATCGTCACGGTGGCCACCGTGCGATCGAGCCACATCCCCCCCTTCGCGCGCAGCTCCAGCTGGTAGGTGAACGTCGTCCGCAGCCCGCTGGCAATCGCGTCGCGCGCGGCGTCGGTGTAGGCATCGTCGAGGTCAAAGGAAACGACCACCTCGTTGCGATCGACGGTTGGACGGATCCGCAGATCGTCGGCGGCGTGAATCGCCGCGGAGAACATGATGATGGCGAGCAGGACCCAGCCCGTCTGCCGGCGAACGAGCGTGGCCAGGCGTCTTCGCATCAATACCGCACCACCAGCGCCATCGAGGCGCGCCAGAAGGTCAACCGTTCCTGACCGACTGTCAGCCCGTTCATCGGATTCGGTCCGCCGAAGCTCTGAAACCGGCGAATCTCCCATGAAACGCCCACCTTGTTCGTGATGAATCCGAGAGCCCCGGCGCCGAGGTCGAACGCCGGTAACACATCGGAAATGTCGAACACATCGAAGTAGTCGACCTTTGCCACCCGCATAATGCCACCACCGGCGACAAAGTACAAACGCAAAGAGTACTCGGTCAGCCGGCGCGGTGCCGCAATGACCACGTTGCCGGTGAGCGTCGTGACACTGCTGCTGAGCACCAGGTGCTTGTCGCCCGACTCGAAAAACCCGCCCGTGCGCGCCAGATCGACATCAACGCCGAAGACGTCCCCCAGCACGGCCGCGTTGATGCCGATGGTCACGTGCGGCTGCCCGGCGGCGTCCTCGAGATCGATAATCGTCGTGTCGCCTGCGAACGTAACACCAACGAACGGCCGAATCTGCCGGTCGGCCGCCGCCGCGGACCCCCCCAGAAGGATCACCAGACCAACACCCGCACCGATCGCGCGCAGGCCGCCCACGGGCTACCGCACGAACAACGATAAAAACAGCCGCGCGAACGGCGAGGCCGTCAGGTCCCCCGCCGCCAGATTGAACCCCTGCGACAGCCCGGCGCTGTTGGCCAGCAAGATCAGCGTCAGCCCGCGGGCGGGCAGTGTGACGACCAGTGACGACGAAGCACTGTCGGCCTGCCCGAACTGCCAGACCACCGGCTCGCCCTGATAGGTCTGTACGAACCAGCCGATCCCATGCGGCAGCGGCTGTCCGTTCAGATTGACCGGGGGACTCCACGCCATCGACAGGGTCGCCGGGAGCACGACATTCCCGTTCTTCAGCGCCAGATCGAACTTCGCGAGATCCCGAACTGTTGAAATCAGCCCGCCCGATGGTGTCAGCGTCGGGGTGCGGTAGGTGGATGGTGTCGCGTTGCCGCTCGAATCGACCGCGTACGGGACTGCGAGCTGCGACACCACGCCGCCGTAGCGCGCCAGCGCGGTCGTATCAAACTGCTCCGTGCCGGGCGACAGGCCCGCAGTGTCGGAGCCGGGAACCGAGTCGGCCATACCCAACCGTTCGAGCAGCGCCCCCATTCCATAGCGAAACGATGAGTTCGTGCAGACCGAGATGGCCGGGGCCATCGGCGCGAGCCGATCCAACCGATAGGTGAACACGAGACCGTTTGGACCGGGCGACGTGTGCGTCATCAGCATGCGCAGTGTCGCACCCGCGTCCGGACTCGTGGGGGCGTACTTCCCGACCAGATCGTCAATCGAGATCCAGCCGCTCTCGTTGCACCGCAGCGCCAGCGAAGCGACCAGGTACTGCGTGAGGCCGTCGATCTGAAACGGCGTGTTCCCGGTGACCGGCGTGTGGTGACTGACGTCCTGATATCCGTAGACGCCCTCCCAGGAGACATCGGTGGCGGACACAATGGTCGCGGCCAGCCCGGGAATCCCCGTCTGGCTACGGAGGGCATTGAGGTAGTCGCTGAACCGTGCGAGCACCAGGTTGTCGACCGCGCGGAGCGGTACGACACGGAACAGCGACAAGATCAGCGTCGCAACGAGGAGCCGGCGTTTCATCCGTTGAGGCCGGGGTGCTGCCGATCATAGCAGAGTTGCGATACAGTGACGCGTGGAGGACGCGAGATGCCGTATCACGACGCCGAGGATCTGAAGCTCTTGCCAGAGCTGAAAGCCCTGGCCCCTGACGAATTCAAAGGATTTGTTGAGCTCGACAAGATCGTCGGCAAAGAGGACGGTGCAATTCCGCGCAAGTATCGGGAGCTGATCGCGCTCGCTGTGGCCTGCACGACACAGTGCCCGTACTGTCTCGACGTCCACACCCGGGCAGCCAAGCGCGCGGGCGCCACGCGGGAGGAAGTTGCCGAGACCGCGTTTCTCGCTGCGGCGCTTCGCGCCGGAGCGGCCGTCACACACGGCGCGCTCGCGCTCAAGTTGTTCGACCGGAGTTGATAACCGACTTTCTTACGATTCTCATTGCCACGCTCGCGATTGGGATCGCCGCATGGCTCGTGCCGGCGTCAATCGACGTCGTGGCGTGGCCGGCGACGGGGATCGGTCGCGTTGCGGTGTTCGCCCGCTCTCCGCGCTCTGGATCGCCATCGCTGCGGCGGTCGCCATCGCGATCGCCATTCGACGGCGCCTCGCCGCTTCGATCATCGCGCCGGCCGCCCTGCTCTGGCTCTGGGCCGTCCCGTACGTCCCGGGCCTCGCTGAGCGCTGGCCGCTCGCCCTCGTGCGTGCCACACCGCTCCGCTGGTTGATCGCCGCCGCCGCCGCGGCGATCGCCGTGCGTCTGGCGCCTCGGTGGCGACCCCGGGACGCGGCGCGGCGTTCGCGCTGGCGCTGGCGTTCTATCTGTACTGCGGGTTCCGGTCACTCGACGCGATCGGACTCGGCGGCGACGAGCCGCATTACCTCGTGATCACCCATAGCCTGCTCGTCGATCACGACCTCCGCATCGAAAACAACCATGCCCGTGGCGATTACCGCACCTTCTGTGCTGGCGACCTGCATCCCGACTACCTCCAGCGCGGCACGAATGGCGAGATCTACTCCGTTCATGCACCGGGCCTGGCCGCGGCCCTGCTGCCCGGGTATGCCGTGGCGGGCGCGCGCGGTGCGGTCGCGACGATTTCGCTCCTCGCCGCACTCGCCGCGCTCGCCATCTTCGATACCGCGCTGGCGATCGGCGGGAGAACGGTCGCCTGGACCACCTGGGCAAGCGCCTGCCTCGCCGTGCCGGTCATCCCGCATTTCTGGTCGCTCTATCCGGAAGCCGTTGCGCTGGCGCTTGTGGCGGCAACGGTGCGATGGTCGGCCGTGGACGCGACCGAGCCGTCCGCGGCGCGCTGGTGTGCGCGCGGCGCATGCCTGGCCGACGCTCCCCTGGCTGCACACGAAGTTCAGCGCGCTGCTCGCGGCCCTCACGTTCTGGCTGATCGTCGAGCACCGACGACGTCGGGGCGCGATCGTCGCCCTGCTCGCGCCGATCGCGGCGTCGCTGGTCGCGTGGCTGACATTTTTCTACGTCGTCTACGGTCGCTTCGATCCCCAGGCGCCCTACGGCGCCTATGCCAGTCAGTTTGTCGCGTTTGAAAACGTGCCCCGCAGCCTCATGGGGATGTTGTTCGATCAGAAGTTCGGCCTGCTCGTCTACGCGCCCGTGTACGCCGCGGCCGCCGTTGGTGCGTGGTTCGGCCTGCAGGACCAGCGGTGGCGCCGCCTGACCGTGGCAGCCATCGCGACCGCCGTCACTTATGTTGGGGCCTCGGCCCGGTTCTACATGTGGTGGGGTGGTGCGAGCGCACCGGCCCGCTTTCTCGTACCGGTGATTCCACTGGCGGCTCCACTGATCGCGCTCGCACTGGCGCAGCCACGCGGCGAGGGGCGAACCCTGACCGCGGCGCTCGGCGTCATCACCGCAATGATCGGCCTCACGGCGGCGCTCGGCGGCGACGGGCACGTGCTTTTCAGCGACCCTCATGGAACCTCGCAGCTCGTGGCGAGGTTTGAAGGCAGCGTTCCGCTCGACGCCGTGCTGCCAACCTTCACCGAAGAAGACTGGCGCACGCCGCTTGCCCACCTGCCGTCGCGGATCGGGGGAACCCTGCCGATCGAGGCACGACAGGAGGCCGTCGTCCGAGGCGAACTTGCGTTCCTCGACGCATTCGACCCGCCGCGGCGGCGCGCCTTCGATTACACGACGCGCTCGAAGCTGACGCCGCCCGCCTGGCTCGATCGCGCGCCCGTCGCGGTCGACCGCACTCACTTTACGGATCCGCTGCCGCTGCCGCCCGGCCGCTACGATGTCCGTGCGTTCTTCGAGGACGCTCCCGCGGTCGTGTCGAGCACGCTGGAATTGCCGATCGGTGCGCCCAAGACGGGCCTCGATCTCGTGGATGGCGACACGGCGCGCCGTGCGAGGCGGATCGAGCTGGTGGCACGGGCCATCGTGCCAGCCAGCCAGCGACCACACGCAGCCGTGCTCGCGGTCGACGCCATTGCCGGGCGGCCCAACGCGTTCATCGCGTACAGCGACGAGCACGTCTATCCGGAAGGCCGCCACTTCTGGACCCGCGGGACCTCCCGCGCGACCGTGCTGATCGTTCCCTCCGGTGCCTCCAACCTGCAGGTCACGCTGCACGTCGGTCCACCCGGGGCCACGGTGCAGGTGAATGTCGGTGGGCGTCGCAGTGACGTCGTGATGGGCGCCGAAGAGACGCGCGCGGTGCGGCTTGCCGTGCCCGCCGGCACGACCTACCTGCCGCTGACCGTCGGTGCATCGCGTGCCTTCCGTCCGGCCGATTACGACGAACAGTCGACCGATATGCGCTTGCTCGGCTGCCAGGTGCGCGTCGAGTTACCGTGAGTCGCGCGCCTTCTTCGGCACAAGACGAAGGATCTTGCCGTCGTTGCCGTCGGTCAGGACGTACAGCGCGCCGTCCGGGCCCTCATTCACGCCGCGGATCCGCGTCTGGAGCTCGGCGAGCAACCGTTCTTCAGTCACGACGCGCTCGTTCTTGATGGCGAGACGAACGACGGCGCGTCCGAGGAGCGAGGCGACAAACAGGTTCCCGTGCCAATCGGGAAAAAGCTTGCCGGTATAGAACGCGATGCCAGCCGGCGCGATGTCCGGCGTCCAGAAATACACCGGCTGTTCCATCCCCTCCTGCATCGTCTTGTCGCCGTTGATCGGTTTGCCCGAGTATTCGCGGCCGTAGCCGATGACCGGAAAGCCGTAGTTCTTTCCTTTCTGGACGTGATTGATCTCGTCGCCGCCGCGCGGCCCGTGTTCGCTGGTCCACAGATCGCCCGTGCGCGGATCGAGTGCGACGCCCTGGATGTCACGAAACCCGATCGCGTAAATCTCCGGATGCGCATCCTTCCGGCCGACAAACGGGTTGTCCTTTGGAATCGATCCATCGGCATTGATGCGCAGCACCTTCCCCATGTCGCTGTCGAGCTGTTGCGGTTGTGGCCAGTCGACGGCACGCTCAGGCACCCCGCCCGGCGGCGTGGACGTGATCAACAGCGTTCCGTCAGCCGCTTGAATGAGGCGTCCACCTGTGCCCTCGGCGTCCGCCAGCAGCTGCAGGTCGTCGAGACGGCGGTCGTCGACCGACAGTTTGGCGCGCGCCGCCACGAGGACACCCGGGCTGCGCAGCGTCGCCGGATCGACGCCGTCGGGCAGTACCGTGTAGGTCAGGTAGATCGTGCGGTTGACGGTGAACGCGCGATCCGGCCGCGCCTCGAACAGTCCCTGCCCGTGGGCCCACAGATTCGACGGCAGCCCTGCGACCTCGCTGACAGCGCCGTCGGGCGCCACGATCTTGAGATGACCCGGCCGTTCGGTGACGATCATGCGGCCGTCGGGCAGGAACGAAAACGCGAACGCGCCGGTGAACCCTTCGGCCACCGTCTCGACGTCGTAAGTCGACGCCTTCGCCGGGTGCGGCGCGCGCGTTTGTCCCAGCCAGGCCGGGCTTGGCGCGTACCCATCGGGCGCGGCGCTGCCGTCCGGCTGGGCACCGGGCGCGAGCGCCGGCGGGCGCGGCGCCGGGCGGATTGTCTGCGCGCCGAGTGTTCCGAAAATCCCAGACCCGAACACCACACCTGCGATCACGAACGGACGAATCATTTCGCCTCCGAGATGAGGAACGTCGGCGTATGATCGCTCCTCGGTTCGTCTTTCACAAGGAGCAGGAATCGATGACTCGAATTCGTCGCGCGTTCGGATGCGTGTCGCTCGCTGCGCTCGTCGGGATCACCAGCGCCGCGCCCGTGCAGGCGCAAGACGTGATCAGCAAGGACTCGGCGGCGGCGTTGAAGGCGTCTTTCATCGCCGATCTCGACAATCTCCACACCAAGTTCCTCGGGCTCGCCCAGGCGTTTCCGCAGGAGAAATACACGTGGCGCCCGATGGACGGCGTTCGATCGGTCAGCGAGGTGCTGATGCTGGCGGCGATGGAGGGCTACTCGTTCATCCCGGGCGGGTTCGGCGCCAAGGCCGCTGACCTCGGCAGCCGCGAGGAAGCCGCGAAATTGCGGACATTGAGCGACAAAGCTGCCGTCATCGATCACCTGAACAAGGGTTTTGCGTACGCGAAGAAGGAGCTCGAGGCGATCGATCCAGCGACCCTGACGGGCAAGCGCAAGGTGATGGGCCAGGATCGCTCGGCGGTGGACGTCGCCGTGTTCATCGGCGGCGATCTGCACGAACATCTCGGGCAGCTCATTGCCTACGCGCGCACGAACCACATCGTGCCGCCCTGGAGCAAGTGATGGCCGCTCCGCTGTCCCCGCGGCGCTCCTTTCTGGCCGGCGTCGGCGGCGCGCTCGCCGGCGTCGGCCTCGGGTCGGGCGTGGCGCCGGCGCAGACTCGGCGCGAGGGGCCCTTCAGCCCGGCCCATCACGCGCAGGACGAGTGGCTCGTCGAGTTGCCCGGCAAGCATCGGATCGTCATCGACGCCGTCACGCCGAAGGGCGCCGGCGAGGCGGTGCTCTACGCGAACAACATGTTCGTGACCAACAAGAGCGCTTACGCCATGGACGACCGCGATCTCGCAGTGGTGATCGTGATGCGGCACTTCGCGGCGCCCTTCGCGTTCAGCGACGCCGCGTGGGCGAAGTACGGCTCGGCGATGGGAACGCTGCTCGCTTTCACGGATCCGAAAACGAAGCAGGCGCCCGCCAGGAACCTCTACAACGCCACCGGGTACGGCCTCGAGCTGCCGAACCTGGGCAGCACCATCGACGCGGTCACGAGCCGCGGCGCGATCATTGCGATCTGCGACCTGGCCACACACTTCACCGCGGCGCAGCTGGCACGCCACGGCGCCGGCAGCGCCGATGCGATCTACAAGGACTTCACGGCGATGGCGCTGCCGCACAGCCGCTTCGCCTCGGCGGGCGTCGTGGTCGTCACGCGCGCTCAGGAATACGGATATTCGCTGATCTATGCCGGCTGATGTGGCAAGATACCGCGGTTATTCTTTGGAGGATCATATGAGGGCATGTATCGGCGCGGCGGTCGTCATCCTGGCGGCTGCCCCGCTCGCCGTATCGACCGTTCGCGCACAGTCCGGCACGATGTCGCGCGAGGACAAGATCAAGGAAGCAACGCTCCCGTTGCCGGAGGATCTCAAGGCGGGCTCTACCGTCGTCACGTATGACGAAAAGACCGGCGAGCGCCAGGTGCTCCGCCAGGGCACGAACTTCATCGAGTGCCAGCCCAAGGCGAAGGATGGATTCGTGCGCTGCTACAACAAGGTCCTGTCGCCGCGTCGTGACATGGAGGCCAAGCTGCGCGCCTCCGGCAAGGCAGACGAGGACGTCACCAAGGAAATCCAGGCGGCCCTGAAAGACGGCCGGCTGAAGCCGACGCCGTTCGGCACGATGTCCTACCGGTACTCAGACGATCCAGGGCGGATCAAGCTGCTGTGGGTGATCTCGGTTCCGAACGCGACGCCCGAAACGGTGGGAGTCTCGACCACGAGCCAGCGTGATGCCGCGCTCAAGGGCAACGGCAGACCGTGGCTGATGCTGCCGGGCACGCCCGGCGCGCACATCATGATCCCGATCAATCCGGGTCCGAACACCGGCACGAAGTAACACCCGCGACCGGAGCTCTCAGGCGGGGTGGCGTCGATCGAAGGCCAGATAGCTGATCACGCCCGCCAGGGTCACGCCCCCCGCAAAGAGCATCCCGCTGGCCGGCGCCGACAGGAACACATAGATCCAGAGCGCCAGCGCAGCCAGCGCCGGCACGGGATACCACCACATCACGAACGGCTGCGAAATGTCGCGGCGGTAGCGCTTCAGCAGGATGACACCCGCACATTGCCAGACGAGCTGCGTCACGATCTGCACGAGCACCA
>JBPYEE010000641.1:0-4245 GCA_051985095.1 Vicinamibacterales bacterium
CGCAGGCGATGCGGTGTGCGCTTCGCGGCTGCCTTCGGAGCGCTGCAGATTTCGGTCAGTTACGCCGGCGGACCCACGTGGGAAACGACGTGCAGGCTGCCCGCCGGATCATGATGCGCCTCTTCAACACGCTGACGCGACGCGAGGAACCCTTCGAGCCGCTCGACGACAACATCGTCCGCATGTACACGTGCGGGCTGACCGTCTACGCGCGCGGACACATCGGCAACTTCCGGACGTTCATCTGCGTCGACGTGCTTCGCCGCAGCTTGAAGTACCTGCTCGGCTACGACGTCAGACAGGTGATGAACTTCACCGACGTCGACGACCGTACGATCGCGGGCGCAGCCAACGCTCACATGGATCTGCGCAGCTACACCGATCAGTACATCGCGGCGTTTCGAGAGGATACCGAGGCGCTCGGTCTCGAGCCGGTGGAAGAGTCACCGCGGGCTACCGACGACGCCAATCTGAGGGCGATGGCGAGCCTCGTGGACTCCCTCGACCGGAAGGGCCATACCTACCGCAGCGACGGGTCGATTTACTTCAAGATTTCGACCTGGCCGACGTACGGCAAGCTGGCGCGGCTCGATCACGAAGGGATGAAGCCGGGCGCCCGCGTCGATACGGATAGCTATGCGAAGGAGGATGCCCGTGACTTCGTCCTCTGGAAAGGCCACCGCGAGGGCGAGCCGTCCTGGGAGTTTCCGCAGTCCGGCGTCGCACCCGGTCGCCCGGGCTGGCATCTGGAGTGCTCCGCCATGGCGCGGCGGCTGCTCGGGGACACGATCGACATCCATGCCGGCGGCATCGATCTGATCTTTCCGCACCACGAGAACGAGATCGCGCAGAGCGAGGGCGCGACCGGCAAGCCGCTCGCGCGGTTCTGGTTTCACGTGGAGTACCTCATCGTCGACGAGCAGAAGATGTCGAAGTCTCTCGGGAATACCTATACGATTCCCGACGTCGTAGCGAGGGGCTTCCGTCCGTCGGCCGTGCGGATGCTGCTGCTGTCGGCACACTACCGGAAGCAGCTGAACTTCACCTGGGAGAGCCTCGCGGCCCACGAAGAATCGCTGCGGCGTCTCACCGACTTTCTGGCTCGCCTCGACACGATCGGCAAACCGGGCGCACACCCCGAGATCGCCGCCCGCGTCGACGAGGCGCGTCAGGCGTTTGCCGACGCCATGTCCGACGATTTGAATACCGCCGGCGCGCTCGGTGCGATCTTCGAGCTGGTGCGATCGCTGAACTCGGCCATCGACACCGGCGAGGTCGGCACCGGCGACGTGCTCCTCATTCGCCAGGCCTTCGACCAGGTCGACCGCGTGCTCGGCGTCATCAGCCTGCGGCGATCGGAAGACGAACGACCGCCGGTCGCGGTTGCAGAGATCGAACGGCTGATCGGCGATCGGCAAGCCGCGCGCCGCCGCCGGGACTTCAGCGCCGCCGATCGCATTCGCGACGACCTTGCGGCACGTGGTGTGCTTCTGGAGGATTCTGCCGGAGGCACACGGTGGAAACGCAAATAGTGGACACCCCCGAGATCAAGACCGCGTTGCCGGGTCCCCGCGCCAGGGGGGTCATCGAACGCGATCGAGCCGTCGTCTCGTCATCGTATACACGGGCTTATCCGCTCGTCATTGCCCGCGCCTGGGGTGCCATGGTCGAGGACGTCGACGGGAACGTCTTCCTCGATTGCACGGCAGGGATCGCCGTCAACTCGACCGGTCATTCCCATCCGGCGGTCGTCGAGGCGATCGACGCGCAGGCGCAGAAATTCCTGCACATGTCCGGCACCGACTTCTACTACGAGGCCCAGGTGCGGCTCGGGGAGGAGCTCGCCTCGATCGTCCCGATTCGCGGGGGAGCACGGACGTTCTTCGGCAACTCGGGCACGGAGGCGATCGAAGCCTGCATCAAGCTCGCGCGCTATGTGACGGGTCGCGCGAACATCATCGCGTTTCTCGGGGCCTTTCACGGACGGACCATGGGGTCGCTGTCGCTGACGGCCAGCAAAGCCGTCCAGCGCCGGGAGTTCGGGCCGTTGATGCCGGGGGTGTACCACGCCCCGTATCCCGACCGTTATCGGCCGCCAATCGGGTCGACACCGGAGACGTGCGCCGATGCCTGCGTCGATTACATCGAGCAGCACCTCTTTACGCAGCTGGTGTCGCCCGACGAGGTTGCCGCAATCGTGGTCGAGCCGATTCAGGGCGAAGGCGGCTATATTGTCGCCCCCGATCGCTTTCTGCAGCGGCTTCGCGAGCTGGCCGAGCGGCACGGCATCGTGCTGGTCGTCGACGAGGTGCAGTCGGGGATGGGCCGGTCGGGACGGATGTTCGCCGTCGAATACAGCGGTGTCGAGCCGGACATGATGGCCATTGCGAAGGGCATCGCCTCGGGGATGCCTCTTGGCGTCGCCGTCGCGCGCAGTGGGTTGATGACGTGGCCGCCGGGCACGCATGCGAGCACGTTCGGGGGCAACCCCGTCTCGTGCGCAGCGGCGATCGCGACGATCGATCTCTTGAAGAGGGATCTCGTCGCGAATGCGGCCGAGATCGGCGACCACCTCATCAACGCGCTCCGCGGGCTTGCCGACAAACATCCCTTGATCGGCGACGTTCGGGGCCGTGGATTGATGATCGGGGTCGAGCTCGTGCGCGACCGGGCGACGAAGGAGCGCGCGACCACGGAGCGCGATGCGGTCGTCGACGCGGCATTCCGCCACGGCCTGCTGCTCCTCGGTGCCGGCAGGAACGCGATCCGGTTCTCACCGCCGTTGATTCTGACTCGGGCGCAGGCCGACGCCGCGACGCGCTTGTTCGACGCGGCGCTGAGCGAGGTTGAGGCGCAATCCGGTCGCCAGGTTGCGGGTCGGCAAACGCCATGAGGCAGCGTCGTGGGCTCGAAACCCTGTGCGACGATCTCGCGGGGTCGGAGCGGCAACGGCGCAGGCAGGCAGGTTTTGTCCGCAGATCTTGCCGCGGCAGCCGCCGTGACGCATTCCCGGACCTGACGAAGCAGGCGTTGGCGGGCGCCCTCGAGGCCCCGACGCGTCGCCGCCTGACGAGGTGCCCGTGTTATTTCGGTGCCGGGTCGAGGCTATTCGCCGCCGGCGGGCCGGCGATCGGTATCATGTCAAACGCTTTCGATGCCGGAACTGCGTAGAGACCCGGTCACCGGACGCTGGGTCATCATCTCGACCGACCGCCAGAAGCGTCCCCACGACTTCAAGTTCGAGCGTGCTGAGATCATCGGCCGCGAGCACTGTCCGTTTTGTCCGGGTCGCGAAGCGCTGACGCCGCCCGAAGTGATGGCGTATCGTCAGAACGGCAGCGCGCCGAACACACCGGGGTGGGAGATCCGCGTCGTGCCGAACAAGTATCCGGCGCTCCAGGTGGAGGGCGGGCTCGATCGCCTCGGAGACGGCATGTTCGACCGAATGAACGGGATCGGCGCGCATGAGGTGATCATCGAGACGCCGCAGCACGACCGCACGCTGGCGATCATGTCGGAGCCGGAGATCGTGCAGGTGCTGTGGGCGTACCGGGAGCGGATGCTCGACTTGAAGCGCGATTTCCGGCTGCGCCACATCTTGATCTTCAAGAATCACGGCGCGGCCGCCGGGGCGACGCTCGAGCATACCCACTCACAGTTGATTGCGCTGCCCATCGTGCCTGACTTCGTGCGCGAAGAGATCGACGGGGCCCGTCGTCACTTCGCGGCCAAAGAACGGTGCGTGTTTTGCGACATCCTGCGGCAGGATTTGAAGGCCGGCGCGCGCGTCATCCTCGAGAATGCGGATATCGCGGTCATCGCGCCCTACGCGCCGCGGTTTGCATTCGAGACCTGGCTGCTGCCCAAACGCCACGGTGCCCGGTTCGAAGAAGCGCCGCGTCATGAGTACGAAAGTCTCGCACGGGCCCTCAAGGCCGTCCTGCAGCGGATGGATCGCGCGCTCGAACGACCGGCCTACAACCTGATCGTCCACACGTCGCCGTTTTCCGAGGATGTCGCGGAGGTGTACCACTGGCACGTCGAGATTCTGCCGAAGCTGACGCGCGTCGCCGGATTCGAATGGGGAACCGGCTTTTACATCAATCCGACGCCTCCCGAAGAGGCCGCGCGCGTGTTGCGATCGGTCCGGCTTTGATGGTAGGTTGGACGTTCGAGAGCGGGAATAACTCAGTGGTAGAGTGCGACCTTGCCAAGGTCGAAGTCGCGGGTTCGAATCCCGTTTCC
>JBPYEE010000642.1:0-2936 GCA_051985095.1 Vicinamibacterales bacterium
GTTCAGATCTTCCTGTGATTCGGTGACGTTGCCTTTATACGGCGGCTTGACGCCCGGATAGGGCGTGCTGAGCGCCATGGTGCGCTCGGAGAAAGAGCCGTCAACGGTGTGTTCGGACGTGGCGCCCAGGCGGATCCATTCGTCGCCGAATCCGGTCGCGATCCCGGCTGTAATCATCGACTCGAGCACGGGCCCACTGGCCTCATAGCTGACGCGGTGCAGCAACTCGCCGCTGGAGCGCACCTGCTGCAGCGCCAATAAGTCGCCCCCTTCGTGGTGCACGCTCGTCAATCCGTAGCGGACGAATTGTTTCGAGATGTGTGCCAGGCCGGCGCGATCGCGCTGTTGGCGCTGGTCGGCGGCGAAGGTCTGACGCTTGCCAATCCGGTTGAACACGCTTCGCGCGCGATCGGTGACGCGGCCATTGAGGTCGCCGTTTTCGTCTCGATCGAAGGTCCCGCCGGAGGGATCAGGCGTCGACCTGGTGACGCCGGCCATCTCCAGCGCCTTGCTGTTGTAGAACGAGGTGTGTCCGCCGCGATGGAGCACGGCGACGGGATGGTCCTTCGAGACCTCATCGAGGTCGTGCACGTTCAGTTCGCGTCCATCCTTCACCTTGGTGTCGTCGAAAAAATACCCTTCGACCCAGGTGTCCGGCGGCACCTCCTTCGCACGCGCGCGCAGTTTTTCGACGATGCTCTTGATGGTGACGAACTCGACTTCTGCCGGGTTGCCGACGATGACTTCGTAGAGCAGCACGTTGCCGGGGGCATGGTTGTGGCAATCGATGAAGCCGGGGACGATCGTCATCTGTTTGGCGTCGAAGGTCTGCGTCGTTTTGCCGGAGAGGCTTTTGATGTCGGCGGTGCTGCCAACGGCGACGAAGCGCCCCGCCTTGACGGCGAACGCTTCCGCGCGCGGCACCTGCGCGTCGACCGTGTACACCTTCGCGTTGAAGACGACAAGATCAGGATCCTGTGTGTCTACCGCGGCAAGAACCGTCGACCCACCGCCGAGGGCCTGGCCGCCGACGACGCCGGCTAATCCGGCAGACGAGAGGCCGATGAATTCTCTGCGGCTGTGTCGCTGTTGCGTCATCGTGTGCGTCTCCTGGATGGCCGAACGTCGTTACTATAGTCGAATCGGCCTTACTCCGAGCGATGGTGCGCCGCAGCGGATGCGAGTCTGGTTCAGTAGTCGTCCGGCGTGGGAGGGACGTGTCGTCGTTGGTCAGGAGTCGGCGCGTACGTAGGTGCCGGCAGGCGTGCGACGGGGGAATTTCTGCGCCTCGAGAGTCGCCCGCACGGCCTCGCAGGCGGACGCGTCAAGTTGCGATAAGCGCTGCACCTGACGCTTGGTCGATTGACGGCCAGGCACTCCCGAGAACTCGCCGCGAATCAGCGTCAACCAGTCGTTGGTCATCCCGACCGATCTCAGCAATGCCCGTACCGCCGAGGTTCTCGCAAGTGGTTGATTGTCGCGGTTCAAGAGCGTCAGATTTTCGACTGTGTCCCGGACATTCCCCGGAATCCCCGGTCAGCGCACACGCATTTAGTAATCGCTCAGACCTTTGCCTGGCACCGCAGCGCGAAGCGCGTTCAGCACTGCAGCCAGATCGATCGCTTCCTGAAACAGCGCTCCGGAGACAGGCGCGAGCAGTCCGGCGGCGGCCGCGACCATGCCGATGACGCTCAGCGTCATGCCGCCCACGGCGCTTTGAAGCGCAATCCGCCGCATCCGCCGGGCAATGTGCAGGAGCTCGTCGACACGTTTGAGCGACGTGTCCATGATGACAGCACTCGCCGCTTGAGTCGTGATGTCGCTTTTGTGACCAAAGGCGACGCCAACCGTCGCAGCGACGAGGGCCGGGGCGTCGTTGATGCCGTCGCCAACAAACAGGGTCGGCGCGCGCGCCGCCTCGGCTGCGGTGATGGCGACTTTCTGCTCGGGCGTCTGGCCGGCGTGCACTTCGTCGATCCCGACACGATGGGCCAGATCGTTGACCTCACTGTCGCGATCGCCAGAGACCAGCAGGATGCGCTCGAGCCGGTGGCGGGGGCGCAGATGATCGACGAATGGCCGGCTGTCCTCGCGCGGGGCATCGCGGAACCGGTACGTGGCCGCATACGCGTCATCGAGGACGATGACGCATTCCAGGCCGCCCTGAACGGGCGCCGGCGACGGCCATTGACGACGGCCGACGACGCGGACGTGCACACCATCAACCGTGCCTTCAAGGCCCTGCCCGGGACGTTCGGAGACCTCGACGGCGTCGAGCAGGGCAATCTGGGCCGCCTGTGCCGCATCCAGAATCGGCGCGGCCAGCGGATGCTTGGAGTACCGCTCGAGGCTGGCTGCCAGCTGCAGTACGCGACGGTCATCGTCGCCGCGTGCGTTGAGGCGTTCAACGAGCGCTGGCCGGCCGTATGTCAGCGTCCCGGTTTTGTCGAACACGATCGTCCGGCAGGTATCGATCCGTTCGAGCGCAGCCGGATCGCGGATCACGATTCCGGACTTGGCCGCAAGAGAAACCGAGCCGATGATCGCGACGGGGATGCCGATCAACAGCGGGCAGGGGGTCGCCACGACGAGCACCGCGAGGAACCGGATCGGCTCACCCGTCGACGCCCAGGCACCAATCGCGAGCGCGAGCGCGATGGGCGTATACCACGCCCCGAGCCGGTCGCCGAGTCGTCGCAGCGCCGGCCGTCACTGCTCGGAGTCGCGTAGGACCTCGACGATCTGCGCGTATCGGGAATCGGCCGCCACACGCGTCGCGCGGATTGTCAGCGCGTGCTCGCCATTGATCGCTCCGGACACCACCTCTGAGCCGGGCGCCTTCGGCATCAAAAAGGGCTCGCCGGTCAGATACGACTCGTCCATGACGCCTCGGCCGTCGACCACGACCCCGTCGACCGGGCAGATATCGTGCGGAA
>JBPYEE010000643.1:0-2781 GCA_051985095.1 Vicinamibacterales bacterium
TTACCGACGTACCAATCGACGAACTGCCTAACGGGACTAGCTGTGCCGAAGTACCGACGGGCAACAGAGCGACTGATCACGATCGTGGGCGTCGAACTCATTGCGTCCGTCGGCTGAAACTCGCGCCCCGCGAGCAGTGGGACGCGCATGGCCAAGAGATATCCAGGACTCATGGGGCGAAGGCGAGGCAGCAAGGGATCGGCGCGCATTTCGTCCAGGGTCTTGCCATGTGGCACGAACGTACCGACGTGGATTTCTTCCGGGATGAGAATACCCGCGCGCGTGAAACCGGCGGCCTCGACGTTCGGGGTTGCTCGAAGCCGCGTCAGGACCGTTTCGATTGTGTCGGTCTTTCGTGAGATCGAGTAATCGGGTGGGAACACGATTTGAAACGCGAGGACGTTGGTAGCGTCATAGCCCTTCTCGATGGTCGACAGCTTGACGAAGCTGCGAATGAGGAGGCCAGCGCCGACGAGGAGAACGGTGGCCAAGATGAGTTGGCCGACCACTAACGCCGCACGTGTCCGCGACTCCGCCAGTCCGGCACTCGCGCCGCGCGGTCCTATTGCATCGAGATGATCCGCTCGCGACAGATGTAGAGCGGGCAGAACGCCGAACACGACGCTTGTTAAGGCGGCAATACCAAACGCGACGCCGAACATCTGTCGGTCTATGCCGACTTCATTCACGCGTGGAAATATGGACGACGGAAACGAGAAGCGAAAGAGTCCTGGCGCGTCAACCGATGCGAGTTCCTTGACCAGAGCCACGCCGCCCGCAGCGAACAAGGCGCCAGCCGTGCCCCCGGCGATTGCCAGAACCAGGCACTCGGTCAGCAGCTGACGGACTACTCGTCCGCGGCTCGCGCCGATGGTGATTCGAATCGCGATCTCGCGCTGCCTCGCTGTACCGCGTGCCAGCAACAGGTTCGCAACGTTCGCACATACGATAAGCAAAACGACCACGACAGCGGCGAGGAACGTGCGAAGGGCAGGCCGCAGGTCCTGAACGATTCGATCCTTCAGTATCTGCACCTCGAATCGCGGCACCGTCAGCGTGGCCGCATTGGCTGGCTTCGGCCGGATCGCGCTCCCGATGGTGTTTGCCTCGTCCATCGCGTCGGCCAGCGGGATACCCGGACGCAGGCGTCCGATGAGGGTGACGTTGGCAGCTTTCGTGAGGTCATTGAGGATGAACGGTGTGTAGAAGTCCAAAGACTCTGTCGGAAGCTCGAAGGCCGCCGGCAACACTCCGACAATGGTCAAGAGCCGGCGTTCGAGTTCCGGCGTGTAGCTCCCATTCCAGTCCGACCGAAATTCAATTGTTGTTCCGATCACACGCTCGTCGGAGTGGAAGACCCGTCGCCAGGTGTCGAAGCTGAGCACGACAACATTGGGGTTCGCATCGTCTTCGGCGTCGAGCGTTCGTCCCAACAGGGCGCGCGCACCCAACAGCGTGAAAGTATTGGACGAAACCATTCCGCCCCACAGCCGCGCAGTGCCGTCGACAGTCCGGGCTAATCGGCCCAGGTCCATGACGCCAAAGCCGTCGTCAAGCGTTCGAGTACGCGCACGCCATTCCAAGAAATTCGGATACGTGATGCCACGTTGCACCGGAGGACGTCCGGCCAACGTTGAAGGGACATTTTCGACCAGGCGCACGAGGACACCTGAACCAGCCAAGGGAAATGGCTTGAGCAGAATCGTATCCACCAAGCTGTAAATCGCCGTCGTGGCTCCGATGCCGAGAGCGAGCGTGAGGACGGCGACTGTTGCAAAGCCTGGAGACTTTCGCAGCGTCCGGACGGCGTAGCGCACGTCACCAGCCAAATCCGCCAACCACGGAAGGCCACGCTGATCGCGCAGAGTCTCCATCGCTTGCGCCATTCCTCCTGTTGTGGTCCGCAAAAAGTCTATCCGGCGGCAGTTTCCTTGATTTTGGGGCAACGACTCCTAACAGCGAATCCGATGTCAAGGGCGCGAACAGCTGTGCACCTTTCTCGGTTGCGTCTGTCGCAGTTATTGACCGTCTCCAAAATATCTCCAAAACTCCGGGGCATTGAGATCCCATCGCGAGAACTCGAGAGCACTCTGAACCGTCCGCAAATGCTGGTGAACTAAACACTTGGACCAAAATGTCGCGTGCCATCAACCAGTTAGCGAAATCCACTTCAAAGGGTTCGGATCCCGTCGACTCCGATCGTTGAGTCGGAGGTTCAGCCGACCGGACATTCGTGACGACGGACCTGTAGGCCACGAGCTGCTGTGAAGCGGCGCTCGGCGCTAGAGGTCGGAACGGGTTCATCGTTTCTTGGATGCCGGACGGAGCAGGCGTACTCATTCGGCTCGCAACACGTCCAGCGGCGACATCAGGCTGGCTCGAATCGCTGGAATGACGGATGCCACGAGTCCCGACAGCCCGAGTGCCGCCACGGCTGTCAGAGTTCCTGCGGGATTGTAGGGATTGATGCCGTAGAGCTGGCTGGCCATCAGACGCCCGGCTGCAGCGGTCAACACCAGTCCGATCGACAGTCCAGCAACAATAAGCCCGGTTGCGCCTTTTAGAACCAACCGGACCACATCGCCACGCGTCGCGCCCAACGCGATTCGCACCCCCACCTCGCCGCTCCGCCGGCCGGCATTGTACGCAATCACGCCGTAGAGACCGACCGAAGCCAGGATCAGGGAAAGCGCGCCGAAGAACGACGTGAGGCGCGCGATGAGCCGCTGCTGAGTGAACTGGAGGTCGACTTTGTCTCTCAAGGTCTGAATAGAAAGAATC
>JBPYEE010000644.1:0-5760 GCA_051985095.1 Vicinamibacterales bacterium
CGGATCTCAAGGTCGACGCGATCGAGAGCCGCATGCTCGCTGAAGGCGCCAGGCCGATCACCGAGCAAACCCACCATGTCGAAGAATCGGTACGCCGGTTTCGCGTACAGCCTGTAGATCTTTTTCAAACCGGTCGCGCGGATGGCGATGTCCTTCATCCTGCGGCAACCGCTGCCCGCGATCCGATGGCGACGCTCCGCACAACGGCAGCCAGTGCCGGCGCCTGGACGCGGAGCGAGTATTGTTCTTCGACGGTGTGCCGTCCAGCCGCGCCGAGGCGGCGCCGCAGCTCGGGGTCCGACAGCAGTCGACCGAGCTTGTCGCTCCACTCCGCCTCGGTCGACGCCAGAAAGCCGTTGACGCCATCCTGGATGATCTCGCGGTTCACGCCGACGGCTGACGCGACAACGGGCACGCCACACGCCATAAACTGGATCGCTTTGAACCCACATTTGCCGCGCGCCCAGTCATCATCGACCAGCGGGTAGACCCCCACGTCGCAGCTGTTGAACAACTCGACTTCACCCGGAAGAGTCCACGCCGGTTGTTCGACCGCGACGCCCGGCAGGGCAACGGGCTCGGCGATTCCGCTGACACGCAGCGTAAACCGATGTTGGCGGCCGACCGGTTCCAACACGGGCATCAGCCGTCGCAGGTACTGCGCTGTCGTCGGGCTGCCGATCCAGCCGACGACGGGCAGCGGCGCCGTCGATCCGTTGTTCGACAGGGCGCGCGCCGACGGGACGAACCGTGTAGTATCCACGACCGTCGGAATGACTGTGACGGCATCACTGAACTTGCGCGCGTACGCCGCGAGGTACTCGTTGCCTGCGATGACGCGGCTGCTGTGCCGAATAATCGTTGCCACTTTGCCGGGCTGCTTGAGCGCCGCAATCGAGCGATTTGCGTCGCTGACACTCGGCAGGAAAATTGCGTCGTCGAAATCAAAAATCACATGCGGTCTGGCACGCGACGCCAGCAGCCGCTCGACGATCGCCGGCCCGATTGGAAGCATTTCGCGATACAAGAACACCACGTCGAACTGGCGAAGATCGCGCAGCGATGCGAGGTGCTTGATCGCGAGCTTTGCGAATCCGGACGCTTTCCGGAGGTAGTGGCCTCGCCGATACACCAGATTGAAGAATTCCCCGGTGAAGAGCGACCGCAACGTCACGTCGATGCCGACCGATCGCAGATACGGGATGAACTGCGCGATCCGGAACCGGCATCCCGCGCCCTCTTCCGGAATCGGCGACAGCGCGAGCACGCGGATCGGCGACGTCACCGGTCACCGATGGCCGCATGCAGCACGCAGCGGGACCGCGCATCGAGCCAGAAGGCCTGCAGTCGCCGAGGAAGCGGTTCCAGCGGCCTGCCGATGCCACATTCTCGGAACGGCGCCACACCGTTGATCCGGTCCCCGGTCATGCCATTGTTCCGCTGAGCGCGCGATCGTACGCGCGGGCGACTGATTCCGCGCCGTAACACTGTGCCTTCTGCCGAGCCGCCGTGGCGAGTTGTTCGCGCAGCGGAGGCTGCCCGAGGATTTTCGCGAGTGCCGCGGCGATCGCGGCCGGCTCATGCCGCTCAACCAGCAGCCCGTCGACACCGTCGGTCACGATGTCGCGCGTGCCAGGGGAGCTGGTCGCGACGACCGGCACACCGCATGCCATCGACTCAATCAGCACGTTGCCGAAGCCTTCGTACCGCGACGTCAGCGCAAACACGTCCGCGCGTGCGATGAATTTCCAGGGATTTCGCTGGAAGCCGCAGAGGTGAACAACCGCATCGAGCCGGCGGGCCCGAATCTCGGCTCGCACCGCCAATTCCTGTGCACCCGTGCCCAGAATGAACAGCGTCGCAGGTATTGTTTCCCGCAGGATGGCAAACGCCGCCAGCAGCAACGGGTAGTTCTTCACGTCCGCGAGGCGGCCGGCCGTCACGATGACCGGATGCATCCAGCGCTCCGCAACGGCGTCCTCGAGTGGCTCGTTGGTGGCGCGACTGATCGTGTCGACGTCGACCGAATTCGGCACGACGCGCACGTTTGCAGGCGGCGCGCCGTAGGTCTGTACGAGATCGTCGGCCACGCCTGTCGAGGCGGCCATTAACAGATCGGCAGCCGCGCAGGCGCGACGCATCGCACTGGCGAACACGCGCCGGGGCAACGGCCGTGACCAGCGATAGTCCGCATCGGTCAGGAATGCCGACACTGGCGTCTGAACGTCGAACACCACGCGCGAACCGACGCGCGCCGCGCGAGCTGCCGTCAACACGGACACATAGCTCAGGAACGCGACGACGACATCGGGCCGTCGGTCGCGCAGAAATCGCCGCAGCTGCCGCCACTGCCCAATCCGCGATGCGGCATTCGACGCTTCGACGCGGATCGACGCCGACAGATCCGCCAGGTACGGTCCGCGACGTTCGAACAGGTAGAGGCAGCGATCCCATCGCGTGTCGTCGAGGGCATTCAGCACCTGCACCGCCACCCGCTCCGCCCCGCCGCCCGCGAGCGACGGCGCGACGAAACAGACCGTCGACCGCCGCTGACTGGCGCCCTTCATCCGATCGCCGCCGCGGTTCGCAGCGTCACGTGCAACTCGTTCGAAACTGCCGACATCATCCTGGCGGCCTGCGCCTGCAGCGTGTGCGCCCGTGCGGTCACATACCCGTTTGCGATCAAGTGCCGGCGCCGTGCGCCGTCGCGAATCAGCGTCTGGATGGCGCCCGCGATCTGCTCGGCGGATGGCGAGTCAACGAGCAAGCCATTGACGTCATGCTGCACGAGGCCCGGGATCCCGGCGGTGCGTGTCGTCACGACCGGCAGCCCCGCGCTCATCGCCTCGAGCAAAACACGCGGGATGCCTTCGCCGGGCAGCGTCGGCAGCACGAACAGATCGTAGGCCGCATACATCGGGAGCAACCGATCGAGCGGCACGGCGCCGTCGAACACAATCCGTCCGACGACCCCGAGCGTCCGTGCGTCATCCACAATCACGGCCCGCTCTTCGCGGCCTGGCGCGCCGACCATCGGGCCTATGACGTCTACCGTCAAGTCGATCCCCGCATCGACAACCTGCCGGACAGTCTGCGGCAGGACGCGGAGCCCTTTGCGGGGATCGATCCGGCTGACCACCAATGCCCGTACGCGCGCCCCGGCGCACGTATCTGTCCGTGACGCGATGTCACACTCGTGGATCGTGGTCGTCGTCGTCTGGATCACGCGATGCGCCGGGCGTCCATGTTTTGCCGCGAGCGCCGCACCGTTCACAAACGTCAACGCACGGTCCGCCATCCACTGGACGTTGCGCTCCTCGAAGGCGGTATAGCCGCGCCAGAGGAGCCGCTTCAGCCCCCGGTACGGCATCGACGGCAGCAGCGCCCGAAGGTCGCCGACGATGAGGACGAACGTCGGGCGCCGAAACCAGCGTCCGATCGCGAACGCGAAGATCGCCGCCGGCGTCGGTAAACGGCAGTGGAGGACGTCGACGCGTCGCGCCCAGCGCACCAGCCGCGGGAGCACGGCCGCAAAGCGCGGATAGAACTGCGCGGGTCCGTCGAATGGCGGCAGCGGCGCAAGCGTCACGTTCGATGATCGAATCGGCGTTCCCTCACCCTCGGGCTGTCGCAGCACGGGCACGCACAGGGAAATCTCGTCGAAGTACGGTGCGAGGGAATCGACGTAGCGCGCAAACGAGCCTTCGCGCTCACGCAGTGTTCCATCCGCGTCGCGCCAGAACGGCATGTGATAGACGATCCCGAGCGTCACGTGCGTCCTGCAACCGCCGCTATTGCGATCGCCCCTCCACCGATCGCGGGCGCTTTCGTGCTACGAAGCCGCTGACCCCCGCGACACGAAACAGCCGGCGTGCGACGCCAGGAAAAAGCGGCCGCAGCACGCGATCCTTGACGAAGCGTTTCCACGCGCGTCGCGGCACGCCAGTGTCGATGGGATGGATGACGTGCACGATCTCGAGTCCGGAGGCCCCCAGCGCGTCGTTGAGCGCCGCAATCGTGAAATTGAACAGCATGTGCTGGTACGGCGCGAAGATCGTGTGGCATTCGGGACAAACGACGAAATTGGGCCGCTCCTCGAGCGGAACCGTCGCGAGCAGGCGGCCGCCGGGTGCCAACACGCGACCAATCTCGGTGAGGCCGTTGCGGAAGTCGCCCGGAAACAGATGTTCGAGCGTTTCGGTGCACACGACCAGGTCGCAGGACGCGTCGGGTAACCCGGTATGCGTAATGGTTCCGACCTGGAAGGTGAACGACGCCTGATCCGCCCATTTTGCGCGCAGCGTCGCGATTGCAGCCTCCGACAAGTCGACGCCGATCAGCCGCGCGCCGATCCGTCGCCGGCGCAGCACCGACAACACCGTGCCCGATCCACAGCCGATGTCGGCGACAACCGACGGCGTGTCCAGATGGCGTCGCGCCTCGTCGAGCAGCGCCTCGTAGTACGAGGCAGGATAGAACTGACGCCGAAGCAGGCGATTGGTCGCCCAGATAGACCACAACGCCGCGATCGTCTGCGGCGTCCACGCGTGATAGTGGGCGCCGAGGGGCAGATCGGCCGCCGCACCTGGCTCCGTCGCGATGACGTCCTCGTAGAAGTCCACGTCAGTCGAGCACGACTTCGTCAGGCCGCGACTCGTCTCGATGAACCGGCCTGGCGAGGGGGCGACCTTCTCGCCCTGGATCGACACCATGCGTCACGGCCTCAACGCGCGTTTCTTGCGTCGAACGCGAGGAGTTCTGCCAGCTGACCGGTTGTCCGGTAGGCGTCACCACATCCTTCAACGGACGAGGCCGGGCACCGATCGCGCCGAGCCAGACCGGTATGGCCTTCGGACACGACCGGGCGCATTCGCTGCAAGTCCGGGCGTCAGAACAGGGTGTAGATGAACGGTGCGACGGCGCTCGACTGCGAGAAGACGATCAACAATCCGAACAGGACGAAAACGATCACAATCGGCACCAACCAGTACTTTTTTTCCTGTCGCAGAAACGACAAGAACTCTGACAAAACACGACCCCTGCTCATAAATGCTCCTACTTCACTGACACGTGCGCGAACGACGGCGGCGCTCGCGATGCTGACTCGGGCGCCACGACCAACCCCTGACTGAACGCCGGCCGGCGAGCGGAACCCTCTCGATCAAACAGCAGGGCATCGTCGCCGATCGTGCACGGATACTGGAAAGAACATGATCGTGAGCAAAGTTCATACCGGAGACGCCCACGCGCTCACGTTCCCAAAATGATTTGTCACAACTGATCGGAGGTGACTGACCGAACCCAGTCTCGACAGCGGGACGCCATCCAATCGGCCTGAATGCGGCCCACGAAGATCGACACCCTTGATCCAATCCAGCTCTCGCGCCACAGCTGGGCCGCGTCGGCGTCCGCGACGTCGACGTCGATCGGCGGTTGCGCCAGTCGGGCGCACACCGCTTCGGCAGCCGCCCACCAGCGCCGCACGTATCTCATCGCTGTTGGTCCGCGGCAGCACTCCCGGGCGCGCGCGCACCAGTAATCTGGAAGACCGCCGGGCCCGCCGCCGTCGCGAACGTGAGGAGCGAATCGGGACCCACGACCATCGGTTGATCGGGGCCCGGTACCGAGCATCGGACCGTGCCGTCCGGCGCGCGCGTTGTCGCGCACCGGATGAGGAGCGTCGCAGGCAAGTCGCGCTGATCGGCAGGCACGGTGATGGTCTCATCACCCATGCGCAGCCGCACGGCGCCGGGCACCGCC